>JAUTWX010000409.1 GCA_030838385.1 Acidobacteriaceae bacterium | reverse complement strand
CGACCCGCGGGTCTTCGTGATTGGCGAGGACGTGGGCGTCTACGGCGGCGCATTCAAGGTGACGGAAGGCTTCCTGCAGCGCTTCGGGACGGAACGCGTGGTGGATACGCCGATCTCCGAGATGGCGATTGCGAGCGCGGCTTATGGCGCTTCTCTTACGGGCCTGCGGCCGGTGGGCGAGTTCCAGTTCATGGACTTCATCAGCTCGGCGCACTCGCAGATCGTGCAGATATTGGCGAAGAGCAATTATCGCTGGGGCGCGCCGGCGCCGCTGGTACTGCGTGGACCCTCGGGTGGCGGCGTGAGCGGCGGCCCGTTTCACTCGCAGAACCCGGAGATGTTTTACGTGCACACGCCAGGGCTGAAGGTGATCTGCCCGGCGACAGCCCGCGATGCGAAGGGGCTGATCAAGTCGGCGATCCGCGACAACAATCCGGTGCTGTTCTTCGAGCACAAATATCTGTACCGGCGCGTGAAGGAAGAGCTGCCCACAGAGGACTACACAGTCGAGATCGGTAAGGCGCGCATCCATCGCGAGGGGAAGCATGTTTCGGTGATCACCTACGCAGCGATGGTGTACCTGGCCGAAGAGGCGGCGCACATCCTGGAGAAGGAAGGCATTGAGCTGGAGATCCTGGACCTGCGGACCCTGCTGCCGCTCGACAATGCGGCGATCGCGGCGACAGTGGAGAAGACGAATCGCGTGATCATCCTGCACGAAGACACCAAGACCGGAGGCATCGCGGGCGAGATCGCGGCCATTATCAATGAGGAGGCCTTCGACGCGCTGGATGCGCCGATTGTGCGCATTACTTCGCTGGATTCGCCAGTGCCGTTCTCGCCGCCGCTGGAGAAGGCATTTCTGCCCAAGGTGGAAGACGTAGTGCGTGAGGCACGGCGACTGGTTGCCTATTGAGGTAGGCTGCGGAGCGACGGCTCGCGAGCCCTTATGATCGAGATTGTTTGGTTAGCGGTGCATACGCCGCGTGAATGGGAAGGCGGAACGAAGAGATGCCAACAGACGTCATCATGCCCCAGATGGGCGAATCGATTTTTGAGGGGACGATCACGAAGTGGCTGAAGAAGGCCGGCGACACCGTGCAGCGGGACGAGCCGCTGTTCGAGATTTCGACCGACAAGGTGGACGCGGAGATTCCGTCGCCGGCAAGCGGCACTCTTTCCGAGATCAAAGTCGACGCCGGCAACACGGTGCAGATCAACACCGTGGTTGCTGTGATCGGCGAAGGCGATGGCGCCGTAGCGAGCAAGCCAGCCGCCGCTCCCGCGGCGATGAAGCAGGAGCCTGCGAAGGAAGAGAAGAAGGTGGAAGCGCCCAAGGCCGCGCCTGCGCCGGCAGCACCGGTAGCGGCGACTTCAAGTGGAGACGGCACGAACGTCGTGATGCCGCAGATGGGTGAGTCGATCTTCGAAGGCACGATCACCAAGTGGCTGAAGAAGGTGGGCGACAGCGTACAGCGTGACGAGCCGCTGTTCGAGATTTCGACCGACAAGGTGGATGCGGAGATTCCATCGCCGGCGGCCGGCACGCTTTCCGAGATCAAGGTGGAGGCTGGCAACACGGTGCAGATCAACACCGTGGTTGCGGTGATCGGCGGTGGTGCGGCGAAGGCGAGTGCGCCAGCATCCACTTCGAATGCTACGGCTGCTTCGCCCGCTGCTGCGGCACCATCTGCTGCACTCGCTGCTGAATCCGGTGCCGCGGCCTCGCATGGGGAGCGGCTGCGGTCGTCGCCGCTGGTGCGCAAGATTGCGAAGGAGCATCAGCTCGACCTCCGGCAGGTTCCGGGAACGGGCTCAAGCGGCCGCATCACCAAGGATGATGTTCTGCAGTACATCGAGAAGGGTGGCGCGGCGAAGGCTCCTGCTGCGGCTGCGGTTGGTGCACAGCCGGCCGCTACTGCGAAGCCCGCTGCAGCACCGGCACCGGCCGCAGCCGGACCACAACCAGGCGACCTGGTGCCGCTGACGCGCATGCGCTCGATCATCGCGCAGCGCATGGTCGATTCGAAGCGGACCAGCGCACACGTGCACACCGTTTTCAAGGTGGACCTGACGCGCATCGTGAAGATCCGCGAGAAGGAGAAGGCGAAGTACGAGCAGCGCAACGGCGTAAAACTGACCTACATGCCGTTCATCACACGCGCGGTGGTGGCCACGCTGCGCAAGATGCCAATCGTCAACGCGTCGATGGAAGGGGATGCGATCCGCTACCACCAGAACGTGAATGTCGGCATTGCGGTGGCGCTCGATTGGGGACTGATCGTGCCGGTGATCAAGCAGGCGGAAGACAAGAGCTTCCTGGGGATTGCGCGCTCCATTGCAGATCTGGCGGAGCGCGCGCGCGCGAAGAAGCTGAAACCGGACGAAGTGGGATCTGGCACCATCACGATTACGAATCCGGGCATCTTCGGCGAGCAGTTCGGCACCCCGATCATCAACCAGCCGGAGTCCGCAATTCTTGGCGTGGGCGGCCTCTTCAAGGAGCCGACCGTGCTGACCGACAAGGACGGTAATGACTCGATCGCGATCCGCCACGTTATCCGGTTGACCTTGGGCTTCGATCACCGCATCATCGATGGCGCCGATGCCGGCAAGTTCATGGCGGAGCTGAAGAAGTATCTGGAGAACTGGTCGGAAGAGATCGGCTGATCTCTACTGAACTGCAATTGGCGGTGGACCTTCGGGTCCGCCGTTGTTGTTTAGAGGCGGCTCTTGGCTTCGAGTACGCGCGTCACTGCCTCTTCCGGCGTGTCACCGATTGCGGAGAGATGACCCATTTTGCGGCCGGGCCGGGCTGTGTGTTTTTCGTAGAGGTGCAGGCGTACGCTTTCGACCTCGAGCGCGCGATCGAAGTGCGGTTCGCCTTCGGCCCAGACATCGCCCAGCAGGTTGGCGATGGCCGCCGGTCGAAGAACGTCGGTGCTGCCCAGCGGAAGATCGCACACAGCGCGCACATGCTGCTCAAACTGGCTGACCACGCAGGAGCGTTCGCTGGCGTGATAGCTGTTGTGCGGGCGCGGCGCAAGCTCGTTGATGAGAAGCTTGCCGTCCTGGGTGACGAACATCTCCACCGCGAGGATTCCTTCGAGCCCCAATTGTTGGGCAAGCGAACGCGCGATATGCTGTGCCTCGGATTCTATCGCTGCGGGGATCGAGGAAGGAATCACGCTCCAGGCGAGGATCTGGTTTTCGTGGTGATTGGTCGCGGAGGGGAAGGACTTGACGGCGCCGGAGGGCGTGCGGGCCACGAGCACGGAGATCTCGCGCTCCAAAGCAATGGCTTGTTCGGCAATGCATGGCCGCTGTCCGAGCGCGCGCCAGGCTAACTCGGCGTTTTCGCCGCCCCGCGGGGTGATGCGGAGCTGGCTGCGTCCGTCGTAGCCGCCGCGGGCGCTCTTTACAAAGCAATCGTGTCCGAACGCATCGAGCGCAGCCCGCATATTGTCGAGCGATCGGATAGAACGAAACGGGCCTACGGGGAACTGACGCGCGGCCAGCCATTCCTTCTGCGCAATGCGGTCCTGGATAATCGCCAGCAGAGCTTCACCGGGCCGCACAGGCGCATAGCGCTGCGCAGCGCGCAGGCTATCGAGCGAAAGCTGCTCGATCTCGAGGGTGACGACATCACATCCACGAGCGAGATCGGCCGCGGCCTTCGCATCGTCCCAGGAGCCTTCGAAACAGGCGTCAACGACAAATCTTGCGGGACAGGAGGGATCAGGGTCCATCACCTGGACGCGGTAGCCCAGCGAGCGCGCCGCCATCGCGGTCATGCGCCCAAGCTGGCCGCCGCCCAGGATCCCAATCGTTGCGCCGGGTAGGATGGCGCTCACTGCGGCAGCTCTTCTGCGAGCACCTCGCGCATGCGAACCTCACGCCACGCTTTGAGACGTTGGCGCAATGCAGGATCGTCGTTAGCCAGAATCTCTGCCGCCAGCAGCGCTGCGTTTGCGGCCCCCGGACGTCCAATCGCAAGCGTGCCTACTGGAACACCCTTTGGCATCTGAACGATGGACAGCAGGGCATCCAGTCCCTGCATAGAAGTCGCAGGCACGGGCACTCCAAGAACCGGCACCAATGTTTTCGACGCGAGCATCCCGGGCAGATGCGCCGCACCACCGGCGGCGGCAATGATCACCTTCAGCCCGCGGCTCTCCGCCTCACTCGCATATTGGAAGAGCAGGTCCGGTGTGCGGTGTGCGGATACGATCCTCGTCTCCGCCGGTATCTCAAATTCGCGCAGAAGCTCGACACACGGCTCCATGGTCGAGTAGTCGCTTCTGCTGCCCATCACAACACCCACCAGAGTTGAGCGCGCCATCGTCGCATTAGAGCATTTTTCCTGTTGCTGTGCACAGCGGAGACTCTCTCGACGTGGCCTTTCTTTACGGAAAGGCCACACGATCTGTCGCTGGCCGATCCACACTTACAGGAAAAATGCTCTAGACGGCGCGCTCCATAGTGTTCTAACTCAACGCGGCCGCAGCCACTCAACCACAAGCTGCAGCAGAGTAAACAGCAGCCCGAATGCGCCGGCGAAGCCCTTCACGCGCTGCACGCTCAGCTCGTGCCGCTCCACGCGTTCTTCAAGCAGGCTAAGTCGCCCCGGTTGCCCGTCTCCCAACAGTGACGCCATCTGGCTTTTCACCACGCTCAGATCGGCCAGCACCTGTGCTTCAAACGTACTCATCATGTCCATACGACTTCCACTCACATCTCGTTTCATTGCGTCGCTGCGCTCACAAATATTGCACTGGAAAAGCGCGAGTAGTTCGGAGGCGTAGCGCCGTCGTACATCCGAACGTAATAGCGTTCGACCGGCGCCTCGCGGACGATAGTGAAGTTCGGCACGGGGCTGCGCAGTACCAGGTCTGCACCATCGCCCGCACCGAACTTCCAATCGCTGCGCCGAACCTCAAATCCACCGCCGGTCGGAGCCGTCAAGCCGGCCTGCACCTGAATCTGCGTGGTGCTTACGCTGGTGACCGATAAGTCCCGCGCAGAGGCCAGAGCCGTGGACCCGGTCAACGCAACAGGCGGCAGCCATGCATTCAAGGGCGCACCCTCGTTCAGCTTCAACGAAAGAGCCTCAGCCCACTCATTGGCAAATGCAACGGTGTAGCTCAGCAGTTCCGGCGCACAGGAGGTGGCCCGAACTTGTACGCTGCGCACCAGCAGTTCGGTCGACATGTCTGCCGATGGCGCCTCCACCGCAAGCTGATCGCCCGGCCAGACATCTGCGGTCTGGTGCGGGTTCCAGCACGTGTATGTTCCTTTCCACGCGCCCTCCGACCATGTTGAACTGGCAAGCAGCGCCAATGCCGCGTTCTCGCAATCCGCCGAAGTGCGTGTTACCGGGTGCTCGGCAGTCAGGATGAGGCTGCTGACCGGAGACGATGTCGATGTCGTCATGCGCGCAACCGAACGGCCACCGATGCGATAGTTCACTCGGATCACAGCGCTCGACGCGGGCACGTTCCCGGGATAAAAGCTCATCCTGCCGGTGCTCGTTACTTTTGCCTGCGATGTTTGTGCACTGGCGCCAAGACGCTGCGTCGCCGCCGCCGAACCGGTTGCCGTGCAGTCCACCCACACTTCTCCCGGCCGCGTCAGCTCAAAGCTCGCAACGCTGCCGAGAAAACTCACGCTGTCCACCACTACCGGCGTGCAGCTTGGCGGCGCTTGTGTCACCGAGCCGTCGTACAGCACAACGACAGGAAACTGCGCTCCCCCCGTCGTCTCCTGCACCTCCAGAACCAGATCGGCTCCCGCGGTGAGTGTCTGGCCACCCAGTTGGGCCGGGCCGTTTCCACCACCCGCGCTGTAACTTTGCAGCGCCCGCTGCCGATCCTTGCAATGAAAGCGCAGCCGCAGTGTGTAGGTATGGCCGGTCTGCAGCGTTGTCGTCGCACCGGCCTCCGCGCCCAGCACGATCGGCGCAACCACCATGCTCGTGCCATTCGGCCGTACATGAAAACCGCCGACAAAATTCGCAGGGCTCACCGTTCCGGAAGACAGGCCGGCAAAGTAGCCTTCTCCCGGGCTATCGACCTCCAACCCACCGAGCTCGATCAGCAAGACGCCGCCCATCTCGACCGCATCGACGGCCGCCACGCTACTGACGCCACCCGCACCCTGCCCGCCGCCCAGCGTCAGCCCGCGACTCGTGAGCGAGATGCGACCACCGCCGTCGGCCAGGACCCAGCTCTGTGTATCCACTGCGCTGCCGGTAAACGTGTCGAACAGCAACGTCGCCTTTTCCATCAGAGGAGCTTCGCTCAATTGGTAAACCGAGGTGATCCCGTCGCCCTCAAAGAGCTCCGTCACGTAGGCTTGTGGCTCTTCCTTGCCGCATACGGTTACATCGTTCACGGCAAGGCGCGTGCGCTCGCCTTTGAATGCGCCTCGGTTGAAACTTCCATCGCTCTCTGCCAGTGCATGCACCTGGTCGCCGATGTTCTCGAAGAGCACGGCGTTGTTCACTACGCGATAGGAGGCGCGTGCGGCATTCGCAAGCGCGCCGACATTCTTCGACCAGCTCTTGCCTGCCAGCGGCTGAAATCCGCCGATGCGTGTAGATGTAGCATCCCCGCTCACCGGCAGCACTTGTGTGGTGGCACGCCCGGTAATCTTTGTCAGCAGATCACCTGCAGGAGTGGCAACACATTCAATCGTCTTTCCACAATGAACTTCACCCAACTGCAAGAGCGTCTCCGCCTGGAACTCCTCCGGCGGATCGATCGAGGCAGTGTGAATGGAGCTCTCCTTGCCCGCCAGACAGGTTTCCAGCCCTCGCATATCTCCAATTTCCTTCGCCGCCGCCGCACCCTCAGCCTCGGTGCTCTCGATCGCCTTCTCGCCGCCCAGATGCTCTCCGTCGGAGATCTGCTCGCGCTCGATGACACACCCCCGGGATCGCGTGAAGCGGTAAGCAGCATCACCCACACTCCTGTTCCCGTTGTGGCACCGAGCGCGGCCATTCATGACCCCGTGCCGCCCAACTCGGCAACACTCGATCTCGTGCAGCTTCCGCTCGGCATCCTCGAGCAGATGCGTTCGCGCCGCGCCACATCGCGTCGCCGATGGACCCGCTTCGTCGCCGTGCGTCTCACCCGGCAGCAGGCGGCCGGCATGCAGCCCGTATTGCCGCCGGAGACCCTCGCCGTCATCGACCGCCACTACAACTCGCCCGTCGCCTATCAGCCGCCGCAGCCGTCCGTCTTCGCCGTGCGCGTCGGCAACGCGCTGCAGTTCCGCCTCGCCGAATTTGAAAACAATCGCCTCATCCTACGACCCATCGAGCTCAATTACCCCGTGCAACTGCTCGCCCTCGGTCCCCACGAAATGCCATCGGATATCCTCGTCGGCCGCGTCTGCCTCATCGTCGCGCCCATTCCTTAATAGAAACTAATCGCGCACACGTCATCCCAATTTTGCTGAGAATCGTCATCCGACCGAAAGTGAAGCGAAATATCGACGTCGTTATCCCGACGGAAGCGACGCTCCATCACCTCGTCGTCTCAACCGAACCCTGAGCACAGCGAATGGGTAAGTGGACAGATCTGCTGTTGGTCATCATGACCCCCATAATGGGTGCTCATCCTGACCCTGAGCGCAGTGAATCGGGCGGGAACGATCTGCTGCTCCTCTCAACTTCACAAAAAACGTCATCCAGAGAGCAGCGAAGGACCTGCAGTTTGCTCGCGCAAGCCACAACATCAGACGTGAGCGACCAAAGGAAGCGAACCCCACAAAATGCGCCGCCGGCGCGACCGCCCGTGCGGCAAGCACCGGCCAGTCCCGTCTGTTAGCATCGCCTTCGGAGGACGCATTATGGATCAACCCGCGACATTGTCCAGCGCCGCGCGCCGCAACGAAGACATCGCCCTCGACCTGCTCAAATTCATCGCGACCACCGCCAACGTCGGCCGCCCCGGATCCGCATCGACCGGCTTCACTGCGCCTTCCGGCGCCAAGGCCGACGATCAGGTCGTCCACCTGCTCGAGCTCTACACACGCTGCCTCCAGGCCGTCGAAGGCAAGAGCGGCCACTAGCTTCGTGGCGTCCGCACCGGCTCAGTCCATCGGATTCGCCGTCATCGGGGCCGGCGCCTTCGGCAGCAATCATCTCCGGGTCATTCGCGAACTGAGCGCAGCCTCCGACGCTCCCGTCCGCCTCGCCGCCATCGTCGAGAGCGATCCTCGCCGCGCCCGGGCGCTGCACTCCGGTTTTCCGCACACCCGCATCTTCGCCAATGTCGACGCCTGCCTCGCCGCCCGCGCCGCCGGCGAAATCGAGCTCCACGCCGCCTCCGTCTGTGTGCCCACCAGCGCCCACGCCGCCGTCGCCAGTGCACTGCTCCAGGCCGGCATCGATGTTCTGGTCGAAAAGCCGATCGCCGCATCCCTCGCCGAGGCCGACGCGCTCATCGAGCTCGCGTCGCGTCACCAGCGCATCCTTCAAATCGGTCACTTGGAGCGCTTCAATCCCGCCGTCCTCGCCGTGCACCCCTACATCCATATGCCCATGTTCTTCGAGGCGCACCGGCTCAGCATCTTCACACCACGCTCCCTCGATGTTGACGTCATCCTCGATCTCATGGTGCATGACATCGACATCGTCCTCAGTCTCGTGCAGTCGCCGGTCCGCTCTCTACAGGCCGTCGGTCTTCCCGTACTCTCGCGCAAAGTCGATATCGCGAACGTGCGCATCGAATTCGCCTCCGGCTGCGTCGCCAATTTCACCGCCAGCCGAGTCAGCACCGAGCGCGTCCGCAAGCTCCGCTTCTTCCAGCCGCATCAGTACGTCTCCATCGACTACGCGCGGCAGGACCTGCTCTTCATCGACGTGAAACCGCAGCCTGGCGCTCCTGATCCCGGCAGCATGCTCAGTGGCCTCGCCGTCTCCAAGCCCTCCGTCACGCCCGGCGAGCCGTTGCGCCTCGAAATCGAATCGTTCCTGGAAAGTGTGCGCGCCCGCCAGCAGTCACGAGTCACCGGCCAGGAAGGCCGCGCCGTGCTGGCCCTCGCACTCGACATCAACGCCGCAATAGCCGAGCACGCTACCCGAGCGCACCTTGACCGCTTCGTCTAGCAACCTAGCAACATTGTCATCCTGGGCGCAGCGAAGGACCTGCAGTTTGCTGCGCGAGGCCACAGCACCAAGAAGTGAACGACCAAAGGGAGCGAACCCCACAACACGCGCCGCAGGCGCTTCTGCCCGTGCGGCAAGCACCTACTGCAACGTCTGGACCTTGTAATCGCTGGGAATCTTCAGCACGAACTGCTCATCGCCCAGGGGCTGGTTCACCACCACCTTCTGCACCGAGATAGTGATCTGGTATGCCTCCCGCGGCCGCTGGATCACAATCGAGCTCGGCATGTGTGCGGTCCCGAACTGCCTGTACGGCCCGTACTCCACGTGGGTCTCCACCCCGCCGTCCGCATCATAGATATCCTGGCCAATCGGCAGCAGGGTCAGCCGGCTGAAGCGAATTACGCGTGTCGGCTTTAGTACGTGCACCTTCAGCCCATCTGTGGCCTGCGGATCTTCCTCGCCGATGTGCAGGTCATACTCCGGCGTCTCTACCAGCTTCTTCCCCTGCCTGCGTGTCTCCGATCTGTTGGTCAGATACACCAGCCGCTCGGGCTCGATCGACTTCACCAGCACCGAATCCAGAAAGATATCCGGCCGCAAATTTTCAAGCGCATTCGCAGATGGCTTCGTCACCTTGTTGGTGCCCACAATCGCCCGGCTTCGCGGCGGAATCACCAGCTTGAATGTCTGTCCATCGCTGGCCAGGTCAAAGGCGTGAGTGCGCACCACCGGCAGCAGCGCCAGTACGCGCAGCATCGCCGGTTTGCGCAGCAATATGTACCCGTGGAACGGGGTAATGTCGGTTTCCTTGCCCTGCCGCGCGCCGCCCGTCGTCGCCTGGAAGTCCACTGTCGCCGTTAGGCTGTTGACCGCCGAGTAGCGATCGTTCACCTCGTTCACGAGTTGAGCTACACTCGCGTCCATGGCGGGGCCGGCCAGCGTGGTCTTTTCCACTTTGTGGGTGTGGTAAAGGCAGCCGCTGAGGCACGGCAACACTGCCAGAAATCCCACACTCCACCATCGTCTTTGCATCACGGGTCTGATCAGGGCAGCAAACCTTAACTATAGCTGAACCTATGGTGTGGACCCGCCCGCCCGCTGCGCCTGACGGTACGCCGCCACATTGTGCTGGTGTTCTTGCAGCGTCTTCGCAAAGCGGGAGTGGCCGCTCGCCGCCGGGTCCGCAACGAAATACAGGTAGTCTGTCGCCGCCGGATGTAACGCTGCCTTCAGCGATGCCGCGCCCGGGCTGCAGATCGGACCTGGCGGCAAACCGGCATGGCGATAGGTGTTGTAAGCAGAATTGCGCTGCAGGTCGGATGCGTAGATCGTTCCCCGATAATGGTTTTCCAGCATCGCTGCGTAGATTACCGTCGGATCGGTCATCAGCGGCATGTTGACGCGTAGCCGGTTCTCCATCACGCTCGCCACTATCGGCCGGTCGCTCGCCACCGGCGTCTCCTTCTCCACCAGCGACGCCAGCGTTACCGTCCGATGCGCATTTCCTGTCGTCCCGATCTGTGTCGCCTCCTGCCGGAACCGCTTCACCATCGTGCGCAGCATCGCCATCGGCGTGTCGCTGCGCTGGAAGCGGTAGGTGTCGGGATAGAGATAGCCCTCCAGACTTGTCGCCGTTGGGTCCAGATCAGAAATCAGCGCCGTATCCTTGTGCGCCGCAGCCAGAAAATCATCATGCGTCGCCAGCTGTGCCGCTTCCACGGCGCTCGCAATGTCGAAAAGGTTGTACCCCTCCGGCACCGTCACCACGCGGTAGTACACATCGCCGCGCCGCAGCCGGTCATACACCGCGAAGACGCTCGCCGGACGGTCGAAGCGGTACTCGCCTGCCTTCAGCGTGCCGTGCTTCACCATCCGCACCGCGTCGAAGGCAAAGCGGCTGCGAATGATGCCGCGCTCTTCCAGCAGCCGCCCCATTCCTTTCGACGAGGTGCCCGGCGCAATCTCCACAAACGTCTCCAGATGCGGCCCCGCAGGTGCAAACAAAAACCAGGCGCCCACGCCCAGCACCAGCAGGAGAAGAAGCAGCAGAAAGCGGCGCAAGAGCAGTCAGATCCCTTCGCGGGTCAGTCGAAACACTCCCGCGATTGTAGTCCGGCCTGTATGCCCGCCGGAAATACCGCCAAACCGTGTGCGCTGCTCTACGCGAAGCGCGGCGTAGGTCGTTCGCCTAGCCGTGGCTATCATGGCAGCATGTGTGCGCAGCCCCAGCCTTGGCTCGGCCTCGATGTTGGCACGCGCCGCATTGGTATCGCGCTCTCCAATCCGCTCGGCATTGCGCAGCCGCTCCTCACCATCGAGCGCACCCAGCCCCGCCGCGATCAGCGCTCCATCCTCCGACTCGCCCGCCGCCACCACTGCGCCGGCGTCATTGTAGGCAATCCGCTACACCTCTCCGGAAACAGCAGCCGTCAGACCGACCGTGTCCATCGCTTTGTCGATGAGCTCAAGGCGCTCCTCGCCGAGCCGCCCGTCCAGCGGGACGAAAACCCCTCTGCCCTAGACCGTCCCACCCTCACCATTCATTTGTGGGACGAGCGCCTCTCCACCGCCGAGGCGCACGCCGCTCTCCAAGCCACCGGTCACGATCCTCGCCGGGCTCCCCGCGGCAAAATCGACCAGCTCGCCGCCACCCTCATCCTGCAAGGCTGGCTTGACGCGCAAAGCGGCCATGTCACCCTCCTTCCGCCCGATCCTTAGCCCGCCCGGCGTCGTATAATGATGCTTTGGCGGATACCGGATCCCTGCCGTTCCTTGCGGCTTGTGCTTTTCCCAGGCCGCCACGGATATTTCCATGCCCGAACACATCAAGAAAAGGTTAGAAGAAGAGATCCGGCAGATGGAGCACGAGCTCCAGCATGAGCTGCCGCAGGAGATCAAGAAGGCCGCTGCGCTCGGCGACCTCAGCGAAAACGCTGAGTACCATATGGCCAAGCAGCGCCAGGAGTTTGTGAACGCGCGCCTCGGCCAGCTCAAGAAGCGCATGGCGGAACTCTCCCTGGTAAACCTCTCCAACATCCCGCATGACCGGATCGCCTTCGGTTCCACCGTCCGCGTCTTCGACACCACCAAGGACGAGGAGCTGGAATACAAGCTCGTCACCTCCGAAGAGTCCGACGTGAACAAGGGATTCATCTCCACCACCTCGCCCATTGGCCGCTCGTTGATCGGCAAGCAGGTGGGTGACATGGTCACCGTGGTGACCCCCAATGGCAAACGTGAGCTCGAAGTTCTGAAGCTCACCACCATCCACGATCAAGCCGCCCAGGGCGAGGCCAAGTGACCGCAAAGGGCAGCGTCTCGATGACGCGTGGAGGCGCATCGTAATGAAGAAGGCGGAGCCTGTGACCCTGGAAGGCGAAGCTTATGACATGGACTAGCGCCTTCGGACGCGGCTGCGGCGTCATCCTCCAGGCCATCGTCAACGGCCTCGCCCTTACCCGCATCTCGCCTAACGTCCTCACCTTCATTGGGCTGATCATCAATACAGGCGCCGCCATCTTCTTCGGCTTCGCCAACAGCCACAATTACGTCCGCTTCTTCCTCTACGCGGGCCTGGTCATCATCGGGGCCGGTATCTTCGACATGGTCGATGGCCGCGTCGCCCGCCAGACCGATCAGGTCACCGTCTTCGGCGCATTCTTCGACTCCGTCATTGACCGCTACTCCGATGTCGTCCTCTTCCTCGGACTGCTGGTCTTCTACGCGCGCGGCAACCGCTTCTTCTACGTGGTCCTCACCGCCTTCGTCATGATCACCTCGCTGATGGTCAGCTACACCCGCGCCCGCTCTGAGGCCCTCATCGGCTCCTGCAAGGTCGGCTTCATGGAGCGGCCGGAGCGTGTCGTGCTCATCATCCTCGGCGCGCTATTCGAGCGCTGGGACGCGATGGCCCCCGCCCTCTGGGTGCTGGCTGTGCTCTCCACCATCACCGTCATCCACCGCATCTCTTACACCTACACCATGTCCAAGGGCCTTGCCCTAGACGAGCGCGCCAGCGCCAGCCGCGCACTGGCAAATGAAGCCCAGGCCACGCCGATTCGTCCCGCCGCCCGCCCGGGTCCCGTCTCCGGCACCGCCTCGGTCAGCGCCGCAGAGCAGCACGAACTCCTCTCCGCCCCCAACGCCCCCCGCGCTTAGTTTCTCCGCCCGCCACCAAAACGGATGCCCCATATCTCGCATTTGAGATGTGGGATACCGCCAAATCTCACTCACATGTTGTCATCCTGAGCGCAGCGAAGGACCTGCAGTTTTTTCGCACCACCAATAAACGGGTGGGATATTCGCAATCAATACCGCGAAGCAACCTATTCCGTCCGTAACGCCCGCATCGGATCGATCGAAACCGCCCGCCGCGCCGGCAGCATCGCGGCCAGCAATCCGATCACCATCAGTGCCGCAGCAGCAGCAACGAAGATCGTGGGACTCCCCGGCTGCACCTAGACTGTCTACAGAATCCATGTGTAGATAATCTAGGCGTGCCGCTTCGCGCTGTCAAACTCTGCGGCGAACTCCCCATGTACGATGATCTGTTCGCATGCCCGATCAACCCATCCTTCTCGTTCATGGCGGCGCCTGGGCCATCCCCGACGACGCCGTCGAAGCCCACACCTTCGGCGTTCGCAGCGCACTGCTTGCTGGCTACGCATTGCTGGAGCGCGGCGCCACCGCTGTCGATGCAGTAGAAGCCGCTGTCGCCGTGCTCGAAGACGATGAAGCCTTCGATGCCGGCCGCGGCTCCTTTCTTACCCGCGAGGGCAAAGTTCAGCTCGACGCCCTGCTCATGGACGGCGGAATGACCGGCATCATGCGTGCCGGCGGTGTCGCTTGCGTCGAGCGGCTGCGCAACCCCATCCACGCCGCCCGTCTCGTGCTCGAGAAGAGTCCGCACGTCTACTTCGTCGGCCGCGATGCAGAAAACTTTGCCGCCGAGCACGGTATGCCGCTTATCGACAACGTCGAGCTGGTGCTCGATCGCGAGCGCGAGCGGCTCGCCCTGGCGCAACATAAAGAGCGTGCCGGCCTCCCCGACCAGACCTTCTCCGGTGTCGAGACCACCCCTGAAACAGATAAGGAAGCCCCCGGCCTCACGTCACACGACACCTCATACGACGCGTCGTCACACGACACGGTCGGAGCCGTCGCACTCGACGCCGGTGGCAACCTCGCCGCCGCCACTTCCACCGGCGGCACGCTCAACAAAGCCCCGGGCCGCGTTGGCGACTCCTCGCTCATCGGCTGCGGCTGCTATGCGGACAATCTCAGCGCCGCCGTCTCGCTCACCGGTTGGGGCGAGCCCATCATGAAGCTGGTGCTCGGCAAGTGGGCCGTCGACCGCGTCCTCGGCGGCGACGCTCCCGAGGACGCCGCGCAAGCCGCCATCGCCTATCTCTTCCGTCGCCTCGGCGGTCACGGCGGCATCATTCTGCTTGGCCCGGACGGCCGCTACGGCCTCGCCCACAACACGCCGCGCATGGCCTGGGGCGTCTGCAGCCAGCGTGGAGTGCAGGTAGGGATCAAAGCGTGACCGAGTTCGATGCACAAAGCACGTCGGCCCCATCGATCGTGGCTCCATTGATCCTGGCCTCCGCATCGCCGCGCCGCCGCGAGCTGCTGGCGCAGGCCGGCTTCTCCTTCGATGTCATCAGCGCGGACGTTCCGGAAGTCCGCAAGCCCGGAGAAGATCCCATCCGCTTCGTCACCCGTCTCGCGCGCGAGAAAGCTGAAGCCGTCCTCGCCACCCACCCTGTCGCGCCCGACACCATCATCCTCGGCGCGGACACCATCGTCCTGGTCGATGACGAGGTGCTCGGCAAACCGCAGGACGAAGCCGACGCTGCTCGCATGCTGCGCCGGCTTTCCGGCCAGACACACCAGGTCATCACCGGCGTCTGTCTCGCCAAGGGACGCGAGCGCCAACGCGCAGCCGAAGTTACATTTGTCCGCTTCGCGACGCTATCCGACCAGGAGATCGCGGAGTACGTGGCTACCGGAGAGCCGCTCGACAAAGCCGGCGCCTACGCCATCCAGGGCCGCGCCGGCCGCTGGGTGCCGCGCATCCACGGCTGCTATTTCAACGTAGTGGGCCTGCCCCTCGCGCTCGTCAGCAGCATGATCGAGGCCATGCGCTAAGGAAATTGCTCTGAGTTTGTCATCCTGACCCTGGCAAAGCGAAGGACCTGCAGTTCGCCCGCTAGACCGCACGCCCACGCCGGAAACAGCGCGAACTCGAGAGCACCCACGCCACCGCAGGACGCCTACCTTCACTCTGCGTCAACACAAGAACCCGGCCCAGCACAGCCAAAAGCAGCATGGCCTCAATTGTCATCAGCACAGTTCAGCCTCCAAGAGCGGCGTGCGCAATGCCGTCATACCGTCGTGACAATCATCGCGGCAAGCAGCGCTGTTCGTGTGACGAGTGAATCGATGCGAATGGATTCATTCTCCGCATGTGCGCCATTACCGATGGCACCCACGCCGTCCAGCGTCGGTACTCCTAGCGCCGAGGTGAAGTTCCCATCCGAGCCGCCCCCGGTCGCCGCCTCTTCCAAAGCAAAGCCCAGCCCCGCCGCCAGCTCCTTCGCCTGGGCAAACAGCGCCGCTGTACTTGAAGTCCGCTCCATCGGCGGCCGGTTCAGCCCGCCGCTCAGCCGCAATATGCATTGCGCATCCCGCGCCTTTAGCCCCTTCAGCTTTCGCGTGACCGCCTCCGCATCCGCGACCGTCTTCACCCGCAGATCGATCTCCGCCCACGCCGCAGCCGCCACCACATTCGACTGCGTGCCGCCGCCCACGACGCCAACGTTCAACGTTGTCCCGCGGTCCAGGTCCGTCATCGCGCTGATCTGCTCAATCTGCCAGGCCAGCTCGCGCACCGCACTGTGTCCCGCGCCAAAATCCACTCCACTGTGCGAGGGCACCCCCGCGATCTCCAGCCGAAATTGCCCTACGCCCTTGCGCGCCGTCTTGTACGCACCCTCGGGACCCTCCGCCGGCTCCAGCACAAACGCCGCCCGGCACTCCTTCGCAATCTCTTCGATCAGCTCCCGCGAATGGTGGCTGCCCATCTCCTCGTCGCCGCTCAGCAGCAGCACCACCGGCCTATCCACGTCCACCTCGCGCACCAGCCTCATCGCCTCGAGCGCCATCACTACGCCGGCTTTCATGTCCAACACCCCGGGCCCGAAGGCCCGGCCGTTTTCCACCCGCCAGGGCATCCGTGCCAGCGTCCCGATCGGCCATACCGTATCCAGGTGACCCAACAGCAGAACCGGCTTTCGTTCACCTTGCGGATTCCCAAATCGGGCCTCCAGCACTCCTCCGCTGCCGTCGCGAGGGTGCCGCGTCACCCGCCCTCCCAGCGCATCGGCCCATCTCGCTACGATTTCTTGGGCGGCGTTTACCCCGTCAGAATGACTCGTTGGGCTCTCCCGCCGAACCAGCGCGGATACCCGAACCAACATTCCTTCCAGTTCGCGTTGCAACCGTGCAACCCAATCACGGCCAACAATATCTTCTTTCATTGCAGAGCCTTGCGGAACTCTTGGCACAAGTTGATTGTGTTGCATCTTCGTCATTTTCGCAGCCTTTGTGTCGTATCTTTACAACAGTGAAACTTTTGCCGGCGTGGGTAGTCTATTCGCGGTAAAGCATTCTCGCGGTAGGCTGATGTGGGACGCGGTCTCGATGTGGCCTTCCTGAACCAAGGGCCAAAAAATGTCCGCCGGCCCATCTGGATCTACGGGAGAAATGCCCAAGCAATACGGCAGGGGTGCCCACGCCTTAATGCAGGCTCAACTCGAACAAACAATCGCCGGCAGCATCGCATTTTCCGGAATCGGTCTTCATAGCGGCGCCCCCGTCCATCTACGACTCCTTCCTGCTGCCGCCGGCACCGGCATCGTCTTCCGCCGTACCGACCTCGACAACTTCGAAATCCAGGCCATCGGCCGCAACGTCGCCAAAGTCTCCTACGCCACCAGCCTCATGCGCCAGGGCGTCCTCATCTCCACCACCGAGCATCTTCTCTCCGCCTGTATCGGCACCGGCATCGACAATGTCATCGCCGAACTCGACAATCTCGAACTGCCCATCCTCGACGGCAGCGCGCGTCCCTATGCCGAAGCCTTCCACAATGTCGGCATTAAAATCCAGCGCCGCCGCCGCGAATACATCCGCATCTTGCGTAAGGTCGAGGTGCGGGAGAACGATAAATTCATCGGCGTCTATCCCGGCGATGGCTACAGCATCACCTACGAGATCAACTTCCGAACCCCGATCGGCCGCCAGGAGTACACCGTCGATCTCGCCGCGGACGCCTACGGTGCAGAGATCGCGCCGGCCCGCACCTTCGGCTTCCGCGAAGACGAGCGCATGCTGCGCGATATGGGATTGATCCGCGGCGCCTCGGAGGCGAACGCCATCATCCTGACGCGCAACGGCGTGCAGAATGGCAGCCTGCGTTTCTCCGATGAGTTCGTGCGCCACAAGGTGCTCGACCTCATCGGCGACCTCGCTCTTGCCGGCCACCGCATCCTCGGCCGTGTCGTCGCCGAGCGAGCAGGTCACGCCATGCATACCGCATTGGTCTCGCGCCTGCTAGCCGACCGCACCGCGTGGGAGCTCATCACCCTACCCCAGCTCGAAGTCACCCGCCGCCCCGCCCGCGCAGCGCGGCTTGCACCCGTGCAGGTCTAGTCGTCCCACACTGAGTGGCGTGTCATCCTGTGCGAAGCGAAGGATCTGCAGTTCGCGCGCTGCACTCGACCTGGATCGGCCCAGCCGGGATTTTACGAGAGCGAATGCACGGTCTCCGCCGTCTCGCTCCGCTCCGCCTCTCTCGTCCGCTTCACCTCAGCCGCAATCGCGTACTTCAACGCATCCATGCCCTGCCCGCTCACTGCGGAAATCGCATAGAACGGCAGCTTCCGCCGCTTCGCCATCGCCTGCAGCCTTTTCAGCTTCTCCGGGTTCGCCACATCCGCCTTGGACGCCACCACCATCATCGGCTTCTCATCCAGTCCGTGGCCGAAGCTTCCCAGTTCCCCTTGGATCACTTTAAAGTCATCGCCGGGCGACTCGCGCCCGCTGCCGTCGGACACATCCACCATGTGCACCAGCACGCGCGTGCGCTCAATGTGCCGCAGGAACTGCACCCCCAGCCCCGCGCCTTGGCTCGCTCCTTCGATCAGCCCCGGAATGTCCGCCACCACGAAGCTCTCTTCGTGCGGGGCGTCGCCCACCGTCACCACACCGAGGTTCGGCTCCAGCGTCGTGAAGGGATAATCGGCAATCTTCGGACGTGCTGCGGAAAGTCGCGAGATCAGGGTGCTCTTGCCCACGTTGGGATAGCCCACCAGCCCCGCATCCGCCAGCAGCTTCAGCTCCAGCCGGTAGCTGCGCTCCTCCCCCGGCCGTCCCGCCTCGTGCTCCCGCGGAGCCTGGTGCGTCGGCGTCGCAAAGTGCTGGTTGCCGCGCCCGCCCCGCCCGCCGCGTGCCACCACGATCCGCTCATCGGGATGCGCGAAATCGTGAATTAGGTCGCCCGTCTCCTCGTCGTACAGCGCGGTTCCCACCGGCACCTTCAGGATCATGGTCTCGCCGTCGCGTCCTGTGCAGTTCGAGCCTTCGCCGTGCCGCCCGCGCTCCGCCTTGTGCTCCGGATTGAAGCGGAAGTGCACCAGCGTGTTGTGCCGCTCGCTCGATTCCATCACTACGTCGCCGCCGTGCCCGCCATCGCCACCGGAGGGACCGCCCCGGGGTACGAATTTTTCCCGTCGGAAGGCCATGCAGCCATTGCCGCCATCGCCCGCCTTCACCCGGATTCTTGCTTCGTCAATAAACATTGCTCTCTCTAGTCTATCGGAGAGTATTCGAGCAGCTTATGGATGTGCGGCTATCTGAATTCCGCCGTTCAGCCTTCAGCGAAGGATCGAAATCTCTCCACGCACAGCCGTAGCAGCTCCTCACGATTGCGCTTCGTCAGGAGCTCATGCCCTGCACCCGGCATCGAAAGCAATTCCGATTGTGCTGGGATGAGCTTCAAAGCCTCCTCCATCTCGGCAAGGGTGCCGAATCCATCGCAAGCGCCGTGTACAAAGAGGGCAAGCGTCGTCAGGCGCGGAAAGTGCGCCGTCCGCAATTCATCCGGTCGCCGCGGCGGGTGGAGCGGGTAGGACAGTAGAAGAAGCCGTTCCGCCAGCCCCGGTTCGCTTGCCGCGAGCATCGACGACTGTCGCCCACCGTAAGAATGACCGCCGAGAGAAACGCGGCCTGGCGTCAGGCGTCGCATGCACGCGACTGCGGCACGCAGTCCCTGTTGATCGCGTTCCGCGCTTCCTCGCGGCGGCGGCCCCGAGGGCCGTGATTGCCGGAACGGCAGGTCGCATCGCAGCACAGTAATGCCCGACGCACTGAATGCATTCGCCAGAGCCACCAGAAGTGGCGAGTTACAGTTTGAGCCGGCGCCATGCGTCAGCACGAGTGCGTCCGCACCGGAAATCGGTGAAGTGTGCAAAAAGCCTCTCACAGGCACGTTTTCGGGGGACATCTCCCGGAATTCTCGAACGTCAGTCATAGTCGGCGTCAGGCGGCCTTGCGGTGCGGTTCCATTCTGGAACGGGCAAGGCCGCCTTGCCACCATTTTCAGGCCGGGCACCACTTATGGGGCATGGAGCCGCAGCCAAGTCTTTAGCATTATCGAAGCAGGCCGGCTCCAAGCCGCAATCCAGACCCGCAGTCTGGACCGGCGTTCAGGAGCAGGGGCCATGCCGCAATGCGGCGCGCGTTGGGGAACGATCTGCAGAAAGTGCGCACTCTGCAGCATCGTTACAGCGCTCTTCGTTTCATCTCTCCGGGGCCAGTCCACCACGCAGGGCGTGGTCGGCGGCATGGTGGCCGGTCCCGGAGACGCCGCTCTGGCTGACGCGGAAATCGATCTCACCAGCGCCGACACCGCTCACATCTACCAGGCCCGCACCGACGCGCAGGGCAACTTCCGTTTTCTCGGTCTGCCTCCCGGCAATTACGACGCGTGGATCACCCAGAGCGGTTTCGCGCGTCTGCACATCGCGCACGTTCCGGTCGAAGTCGGCCGCTTCACTCCGCTCCCCGCGCATCTCACCATCGCTCGCGCGGAAGAGACCGTCGAAGTGCGTGAGCCCGGCGCTGTCCTCGACCTGAGCTCGCCCGCGCTCTCCACCAACATCGACGAGACCTCCATCGACGAGCTCCCCAGCAACAGCCGCCGCTGGTCCTACTTCGCATTGCTCACACCCGCCGTCGCGCCCGACCAGGAGGGCTACGGGCTGCTCAGCTTTCGCGGTATCAGCGTGCTGCTCAACAACAACACGCTCGATGGCGCCGACAACAACCAGGCCTTCTTTTCCGAAGAGCGCGGTCGCACCCGCACTGCCTACTTCGCCAGCCAGGCCTCGGTGCGCGAGTTCCAGGTCAACACCTCGAACTACTCCTCCGAATACGGCCGCGCCGCCGGGGGTGTCGTCAACACGGTCACACGCAGCGGCACCAACCACTTTCACGGCAACGCCTTCCTCTTCGATCGCGACAACGCCTGGGGCGCACGCAATCCCTTCACGCAACTGGCTCAGTTACAACCCGATGGCACCGTCACCGCTATCCCCGTTGCCCCCACCGACACCCGCCAGCAATGGGGCATCGCCGCCGGCGGCCCAGTTCACAAGGACAGCATCTTCTGGTTCTTCACCTACGATCAGTTTCACCGCAACTTTCCCGCCATATCCCGCCCCGGCAACATCACCACCTTCTTCGACCGCTCCCTCACCTCTGCGAATCTTGAAACATTGCGTCAGCGCCTGGGCGTGCCCCTCCCCATCTACGCGTTGGAGCAGTATCAGCAGTTCGTCTCTGGCCTGATGGGCGAGACCGGACTGGTACCCCGCACCGCCAGCCAGATCATCCTCTTCCCCAAACTCGACTGGCAGCTCAACGACCGCAACCACATCTCGGTCCAGTACAACTATCTGCGCTGGAACTCACCGCATGGCGCGCTTACGCAAACCGCCACCAGTTATGGCGTGGCGAGTTTCGGCAACGATCACGTGACCGACGACGTCATCATCGGCCGCTGGAATACCTTCCTTACTCCCAACCTCATGCACGAGCTGCGCGTGCAGTACGGTCGCGACTTCGAATCCCAGTTCAGCGCCGCGCCCTCCGTCTTCGAGCAGCCCTTCAGCCACAACACCTTTGGCCGCTCGCCCCAGATCACGCTCATCAGCTCCGGTTCGGGGCTGCGCATCGGCAAGCCGCCCACGCTTGACCGCGCCGCATTGCCCGACGAGCACCGCACCCAGGTCGCCAGCACCTTCACTTACGTCCGCGGCAACCACACCATCAAGCATGGCTACGACTTCAACCACGTGCTCGACGGCATCAACAGCATCTACAACGGCAACGGCAGTTACGATTACTCCAGCCTGCTGGACTTCGCTTCTGACGCGCTCGCACCCAGCCGCTGCGACGCCAACGGCAGCGGCCTCGGCACCTCACCCTGCTACAACTACTACACCCAGCAGCTCGGCCCGCAATCCTTCAGCTTCGACACCAACGACTACGCCGTCTTCCTCAGCGATGAGTGGAGGGTGAAGCATCGCCTCACGCTCTCCTACGGCCTACGCTATGAGTATGAGCAGCTTCCGCCGCAGAACAAGCTGCTGCCTAACGCTGCTCTACCGCAGACCCACTTCATCCCCAGCGACCGCAACAACTATGGCCCGCGCGTCGGCGCTGCCTACGACCTCACCGGCCACGGCAACACCGTTCTGCGTGGCGGCTACGGCATCTACTTCGGCCGCATCATCAACTCCACCATCTTCGCCGCCTACACCCAGACCGGCTCTCCCGCCGGCCAGCTCGGCTACTACTTCCGCCCCGGTGACGCGGGTGCGCCGACATTCCCGTACATCTTCAGCGGCCGCGCCGTCGTTCCGGAGAAACCCACTGCGGACTACTTCGATCCCAACTTCCAGAATCCGCGCATTACTCAGACCGAGCTCTCGCTTGCGCAGCGCATTTCCCGCAACACCGAAGTGACGGTCAGCTATCTGCGCAGCACC
>JAUTWX010000372.1 GCA_030838385.1 Acidobacteriaceae bacterium | reverse complement strand
CGGTACCCGCGGAGGTAGGCCTGATCGACAAGGCGCAACTGCTGACGCTGACCGCGCCTGAGATGACGGTGCTGCTCGGAGGTCTGCGCGCGATCAACATCAACGCCGATGGGAACACCCACGGTATATTCACGGATCGGCCGGGTGTGTTGACCAACGACTTCTTCGTGAAACTGCTGGGTATGGACACGCAGTGGAAGCCAGTCTCCGATGCCAGGGAGGCGTTCGAGGGGCATGACCGCAAGACCGGTAAGCTGAAGTGGACCGGTACGCGCGTCGACCTTGTGTTCGGCTCGAGCTCGGTGTTGCGCGCTTTAGCCGAGGTCTACGCCAGCGAGGATGCGAAGAAGAAGTTCGTCGACGACTTCGTAGCCGCCTGGACGAAGGTGACCAATCTCGATCGTTTCGATCTGCACGATTGAAATAGTCGGCAACTCAAAACGCGAGAGGCAGGTGACAGCACAATGCTGTTGCCTGCCTCTCGCCGTTTGTGCGGGTAAGCTGTTCGGGTGGGCGAGCGGGAGCGGGACATCCTGAAGGAGATACGGGCGCGCGCGGGTCGCGGAGGGAGTGGCCTGCTGCGCGTAGGCATTGGCGATGATGCCGCGATCCTTGCCGTGCGGCCGGGCGAGGAGCTGGTGGTCACGACGGATTTCTCGCTGGAGGATGTACATTTTCGCCGCGGCTGGCATCCGCCGGAGGCGGTGGGGCACAAATGCCTGGCACGCGGACTGAGCGACATTGCGGCGATGGGAGCGCGACCGGTGGCGGCGTTTGTGTCGTTGGCTGTGCCGCGCGAGTTGACGCGTGGCCGATCGGGAATGCGGAGCTGGCCCCGGAGTTGGACCGACCGCTTCTATGACGGACTGCTGGCGCTGGCCGAGGAGTGGAGCGTTCCGCTGGCCGGGGGGGACCTGGCGCAGGCGCCGGGTGGTGTGCGAGCTCGAGTTGCGGCGGACATTGTGTTGGTGGGCGCGGTGGAGCGCGGGCGAGCGCTGCTGCGCTCTGGCGCGCATGCTGGCGACGCGCTGTATGTGACCGGCACTTTGGGCGGGGCAGCGGCGGAGCTGCGTGCGCTGGTGCGGTCGCCTGCACGTTTTCGCGGGATGACCACGGCCACTGCGGAGCATCCGCACTTCTTTCCGGAGCCGAGGATTGGCTTGGGGCGCGCGCTGGTGCGGCGCCGGCTGGCAATCGCGGCTATCGACATCAGCGATGGGCTGTCCGTGGACTTGCAGCATCTTTGCGAAGAGTCTGGTTTGCGCGCCGAGGTGGAGGCTGCGCTGCTGCCGGTCGGCCGCGGCGCCACGCTTGAGGACGCTCTGCATGGCGGGGATGACTACGAGCTGCTGTTTACAGCGGATGCAAACGCGCGCGTTCCTCGCAGCATCGCGGGTGTGCCGGTGCGGCGGGTGGGGCGGATGCTGCGACGCCAGGCGGGGCGGCCGCGGATGATCTTATTGCGAGACGGGAGGCAGACCGAGTTACGCGCACAGGGATGGCAACACTTCTAGTGCTGTACCCGCGCGCGGACGTCGTCGAGTGTCTGGTGGCGCAGCACTTTGCCGTCGCGGAAGACGGGCTCGAGCAGGTCGCCTTTCATCTCGCAGTTGCCGGGACAGTGCACGGTTTCAAGGCCGCGCGCGGTTCTGACTAATGCCAGCTTGCCGCGCTTGGAGTCCTTGCCGGGGTCGGTGACCGGTTCCTTGAAGACGTCGCGCAGCTCGCCGTTGACGATGGCGGCGGAGCATTTGAAGGCGAACTTCTGGGTGTCGCGGTTCACCTTCTGCAGCAGCGCGCCGCCCATGCCGAAGATGAGGTTGGCGGCGGACCAGCCTTCGTCGAGGATGTCGCCGAGGATGCGTTCAACCGATTCCAGACCGATGCCGTCGCCCCAGAGCAGGCGGATTCTCGGGTCGAGCGTTCTGTAACCGGCGTGGTTGCGTGTGCTACCGAAACGATCAGCTAGCATGGGCAACAGGCGGAGCAGCACCTGTACCGGGTCGCCGGAGTCGGGCCGCAGGACGAGCAGGCCATCGCGGGCGAGCACCTGCTCGCGCAGCATGCCGCCGAACATCTCTTTCGCGGCGCGATAGACATCGAAGCTGTCCACCACGATGGAGAGGATGCCTTCGGGATATTCGGTGAGCACGTTGCGATAGGCGTCGATCTCGTGATCGCGGCCCCAGGCAGTCATAGTGCTGTGTTCGGTGGCGACCACGGAGGTGGAGGGCATCCAGTCGGCGGGCGTGTTGGGGCCAGCATAGTGCTCGCGCAGCAGCATGTTCGCGATGAGCGTGTCGGAGGTGCGGAAGTGGACCAGATGGGCCGCGCCGCCGAGCCCCGCGGACTCCTCTGAGGAGACGCCGCGATAGCCGAAGTCGTGGAGCATCGTGTTGGCCGGGCCGGGATCTTCGCCGCTGCGCTTCATGGCTGCTTCGAGCACGTGCAGCAGCGCGCCGGAGAGCGTGGCGACGGTGGTGGGATACCAGACTTTAAGCAGCAGGGTTTCGAGGAAGTTGGTGAGCCAGTAGCAGGCGGGGTCGGTATTGCGGATGGTCATCAGCACGTTGTGGGTGGGGACTGGCGTGCCTTCTGCGACGGCGCGTATTTCGACTGGCAGGCGGCCGCCGTGGCGCTGGACGATGTGCATCCAGCCGTCGCGGTTGAAGATGCCGGCGCGCCCGAAGTGCGCGGCGGCGAGGCGGTCGGCAGCTTCCACGTCCTCCGCTGTGACCACGCTGCCCGCGAGATAGCTGCGCAGATAGGGCTGCAGGCCGAAGAAGACCGTGTGCGGGAAGCGGCCGCCGCGCGATTCCAGATAGCTGTAGACCTCGGTGGTGCCGGGCGGGTACTGGCGCCAGTGCGTGAGCTTATAGCTGTCGCTGCGCAGCGGAAAGGGGATGGACGGAATGGTGGACATGGTCACGACGAACCAGTGTAGAGCGGCTTCGAGTCCATAGACCGCTCGCGGTCATCGAATGAGCATGAGTGAAGCTGTTGTCGTGGCTGGGGGCAAGCGCGTGCTGCTGTCGGTGCTGGATCAGTCGCCGGTGCCGGAGGGGTCGACGCCCGCACAGGCGCTGGCGAACTCGATCGACCTGGCAAAGCATGTGGAGCGGCTCGGCTATCATCGCTACTGGATGTCGGAGCATCACGCGATGGATCTGCTGGCGTGTACCGCGCCGGAGGTGCTGCTGGCGCGCATCGGTGCGGAGACCTCGCAGATACGGATCGGCTCGGGCGGCATCATGCTGCCGCACTACAGCGCGTACAAGGTGGCGGAGGTCTTTCGTACGCTGCATGCGCTCTATCCGGGACGAGTGGATCTGGGGATCGGGCGCGCGCCGGGCGGTGGTCCGCTGGAGGCGCATGCCTTGCGGCGCGAGCGGCGGCAACGGCCGGCGGACGATTTTGAGGATCAGATCGCGGAGCTGCTGTCGTTTCTGAATCGCGATTTTCCGGCGGAGCACCCGTTTTCACAGTTGACGGTTTCCCCCCAGATGCCGGGCGGGCCGGAGGTGTGGATGCTGGGCTCGAGCTTGTGGAGCGCGGAGGCGGCGGCGCAGTTTGGGCTGCCGTATGCGTTCGCGCATTTCTTCAGCCCGGTGCATACGCGGGCGGCGATCGAGCACTATACGGAGTCGTTCCGCGCGAGCCAGCATGCTGCCGAGCCGCGGAAGAGCGTTGCCGTCGGCGTGCTGTGCGCGGCGACGGAGCGGGAAGCAGAGCTGTTGATGGCCAGTCCGCGGCTGCTGATGCGGCGCATTCGCTCGGGCGATCGGCGGCCGGTGCCGCGACCTGAAGAGGCGCTGCGTGAATTGCAGAGGCAGGGGCCGGTGCCGATGGAGGAAGGTGAGTGGACCCGCTACTTCTACGGAACGCCGGAGCGCGTGCATCAGCAGCTTGCGGCGTTCGCGGGCGCGCTCGATCTGGATGAGGTGATCGCGGTGACCATCGTGCACGATCACGCAGCACGGCTGCGCTCGTATGAATTGCTGGCCCATGCCGCGGATGCCTCGCGCAGCAGCGAAGTTCCGCGTCTTGCAACAGCCCGTTGACATTGCGAGGGTAGACTTTGCCAGGATGAAGACTTGCGTTGTCATCCTACTTCGGAATACAGACAGGGCTACTAATGAAGGCAATGCATCTCGCCGCGTTGTTCCTCGCGGCAATGGCGGTCGCGCAGCATGGTTATGGCGCAGCCGATTCGGATGCGCAGGTGCGCATCAACCAGATTCAGATCATCGGCTCGCACAACAGCTATCATGCCGGGCTGCTGCCGGGGATGCGGGCGTTTCTCGGGAAGAAGAAGCCAGAGAGCTTGCGCGGGCTGGATTATCAGCATGAGCCGCTGGACAAACAGTTCGATGGCGGGGTGCGGCAGATCGAGCTGGACATCTTTGCCGACAGCAAGGGTGGACGCTACGCGCACCCTGCGGGGCCGGCGCTGGAGGAGGCGGCTGGGGTGCCGGTCGACCCGATCGATCAGAATTTTTCTGGCCAGAACTTCGCTGGCGCGAATCCGGATGTGATGCTGCAGCCGGGATTCAAGGTGATGCACGTGCAGGACCTGGATCAGCACAGCACCTGTCAGCCCTTTACCGCGTGCCTGACGATCGTGCGCGACTGGTCGAAGGCGCACCCGCGGCATCTGCCGATTTTTGTGCTGGTGGAAACCAAGCAGGGCAAGCCGCTGGACATTCCGCACGCGACGACGCCTGAGCCGTTTACAGCGGCGTCGTTTGACGAGTTGGATCGCGAGATCCGGTCAGTGTTTTCTGCGGACGAGATGATCACGCCGGACGATATGCGCGGCAACTATGCGACGCCGAATGAAGCGGCGCGCGCGGGCGCGTGGCCTACGCTTGCGACAGCGCGCGGCAAGGTGATCTTCCTGATGGACCAGCGCGACGTGGGGCCGCTGTATCTGGAGGGGCATCCCAATCTGCGTGGGCGCGTGCTCTTTACCAACGCTGCGCCAGGCCAGCCGGATGCCGCGTTCACCGAAGAAAACGACGGCACGGAGCAGGAGATTGCCGCGCTGGTACGGCGAGGCTATCTGGTGCGCACGCGGACGGACGCGGACACGAAGGAGGGCCGCTCCGGATCGACGGTGCGGCGCGATCGTGCGATGGCGAGCGGCGCGCAGATCCTGAGCACGGACTATCCGAAGGCGGAGCCGGCGAAGTGGACCGGGTACTCCGTCAGCTTCGCGGGCGATGCGATGGCGCGGTGCAATCCGGTGGCGCGGGATGCGGCGTGCACGGACGACACGTTTATGGATGTCCGCTGAGCAGGTTCCCGAGGTTGGTGATCAGACGTGTGCTGGCGATGCCATAGGCGCCGAGCGCGAGCGTGTAGCCGAGCATCGCGGGATAGAGTGGCGTCGCGGTCCATGCTGTCAGTGCGCGGCGCTCGGCTGGCTCGGGTGCGGTGCTGTAGAGATACAGAAGAAAGAGCGAGAGGTTGACGCAGATGGCGGAGACCCAGCGCATCGCATCGTGGCCGAGCGGCAGCAGCAGCAGTGGCGCGCATAACAGCAGCAGCAGGCGCCAGCGCGTTTTCTTTGCATAGCCGCGGACTGCGAGCGCGCTTTGCATGAGCCACAGCAGAATGCCGAAGTAGGGCAGAGAGACGAGGCAGCTCAGGAGCACGCCGGCGATGAGCTGTTTTGTGTAGAGCACGGCCACAAAACGCAACTGTTGCTGGAGCGTATTCGAGAGTACCAGGAAGACCGTGCCCTCGAGCGGCATGTCGGTGCGCTGCTGCGCGGCGGCCAGGTACTCGGGGTGGAGGACGCTCCACTTGCCGAAGTGGAGGATCGCCAGGAAGATGATCCCGATAAGTGCAAGCTGTGCGACGACCACGCCTATACGCAGGCGATGGCGCCGCCAGACGTCGATCATGATGGCGAGCAACACGGGATAGAAGAGCAGCGCGAAGGCCTCGTGGATGAGCAGTGCGGCGATGCTGAGAGCAATCGCGCAGGCTACCGCGACCATCGCAGGCATGGTCAGGAATGCGCCGACCGCCAGCACGGCGCAGACGTAGAGCACGCTGTCGAGGTCGCCTGAGAGATAGGCGAAGTGCGGAAGAAACGCCGGCGCGGCCAGCAGAAATGCGGCGAGCGCGCGTTCTTCGAGCGTGCCGAAGAGGGTGCGGCGAAAGACGATATAGGTGACCCCGACGACCGCGGCGAAGATGGCGAGCTCGATCGCGAGAACGGCGCGCAGGCTGATGAAGTGCAGAGGCAGGAGCAACTCGCCGAGCAGTGCACGTTTCAGGAAACCGTGCTGGTAGTTCAGGAAGTAGTGGGTGGGGCCGTAGGTGCGATGGAAGGTGCCGCCGAGCCACAGGAGCGACGCCGCGACGGGCAACGCCGTGAGCGAACGGCCGGCCAAGCGTTCGAGAGCAAGGCGAGTGCGGGCGCTCTCAGGGTCCATTGCTCTTCTCCACCTGATTGACGATTTGCTGTATCAGGACGATCCGGACGTTGACGCGGCTGGCGACGTCGGGCAGGAATTCCGTAATGAAGTTGCCGATGGGATCCGTGGCGAGGCCGGTCGTATAGCGCGCGGCGAAGGAGCCCCAGCTCTTGTCGCGCCCCGGAACGTAGAGATTGCCGAGACCATCGCCCACTGCGGTCGTGAGGAGGGTGGAGTAGTTGGGCATTCCCTGGCCGTAATCGCTCTGCGCCCAGGCTACCGCGGTGACGGCATGCAGGATACGGCGCGCGTAGGAGGCGTTCGGCATGCGGTGGTAGTGCGGGTCCTGGTGCGCGATAGAGGGTATGAGAAACGTTCCGAAGAACTCGTTCACGGCGTTCTCGCAGTAGGCGACGCCGAAGTTGCGGCCAAAGCCGGGAACACCGGGTCCATAGGCCGAATTCGGGTCGGATGCGACAGAGATGGCGGAGAAGAATCCGATGGTGGCGAAGTTGTAGGGGTCGACCGTATTGCGCAGAGCGAGGTATGCCTTCTGACGTGGGGTCAGGGGATGAATGCCCGCATCCACGAAGCGCTGGAAGTAGTTCACGTTCCGCGCGCAGCACATATTTGCCGGTGTCGACGTGCACACACTTGTCTGACACGGCGAGGTCAGGGATGGAATGCTGGGATGCTCGCCGCGTGAGGGCGGCAGGCGTCGCTGCATGGGGCTCACGGGTGGAAATCCCGGCGAGGTCTGCCTTTCGTTCTGCTGCGGCGTGTTGCCGGTGGCGGAAGCGCTCGCATCGGGACTGCCGGCGACCTCGTTCGCGCCATTATTGCCATTGGGGCTTCCATCAGGGTTTCCATCTGGGTCTCTGTCCGGATTCGCAGCCGTGGGTTCGGTGTTCGGAATGGGCGCATCCGGCAGGGCCTCTTCCGTCGTCCGCGGGGGAGCGGGTGGATTCATGGAGACGGGCAGCAAATCCGTCGGAACTGAAAGATCCTTCGAAGCGGCAAGGTCCGAAGCTGCAAGGTTCAGGGGCGGTGGCGGAGCGGGCGTGTCCGCTAGCCGGCTCTGCTGTGCGCTGCAGGCGAGCGAGGTCAGGCCCACGATCAACGCGGTGATCCGGGCCGCGATCAGGGGAAAGAGGCGGGTTCGTTTTCGTATCGGCCTGCGAGCGGTTTCCCGGATGCTTATTCTCCTCCGCATAAGGACGAAGACCGCGACGCCAGGTCGCGCCTTGCGCACTAGAACATTTTCACTGTTACTGTCTACGGCCAAGCGCTGCGAAGTGTAGTGCTCTTGTATACATCTACAGTGAAAGTGTCCTAACGATTGCGCCGGAAGGCCAGACGGAGTATATCCGGCCCAAATTCAACGATCAGCTTGCTGCCCATATCGGCAGCAAGCGAGGTGCCGAAGCCCTGCGCCGCTACATTGGCATTTGCGCTGATGTGGGGATAGTAGGCGATGGCGAGAAAATTGGCTGCGGCATGGCCGAGAATGCCGGAGGCGTTGACGCGGTCCACGCCCTTGTCATTGCGGCGCATCCATGTTTGACGCGCGGCGCGCAGGCCACGGTGCACCAGCGGGCCATGGGTTTCGCGATAGAAGCGCGGGTCCTGGTGGAAGGCTGCCGCGAACAGCCCGTCACCGGTGATGCGGTCGGTGGCCTGGCGCAGCATGGCGTAGCCGAAGCGCTCGCCGAATCCGCCGGCGTCGACGCCGGCGTGGGGATTGGCGTCGGTGAGCTGCCCCCAGCCCGCGGAGAAGATCGCGGGGACGAGCACGACGGGAAGCACCTGTTCGTGTGCGGCATAGATCAGCTTGTCGGTGGCGCTCAGCGGTTCGGGGTGCTGCCCGGCATGGATATAAGTGTCCCATTTGTCGTCCGGCTGGATGGGATATGCAGGGCCGACGTGGACGCCGAAGACGATGTTGTCGCGGCCGGGGCCGGTCATCTGTGGCGACTGCGGCGCTTTCGCGGACGCTTTGCTGGCTTGCGGCTGCGGTGCATCCGGCAGTGATGAGGCCTCTGCCCGGCAGCGCGGCGCGAGCGGCAGGAACAGCACCAGAGCAGCAGCGGCAGCGACTCGCGATGTGGCGAGACGGCGAACGTACGCGGGAGTGGGTGGATATAGCGATGGGGAAGGTGGCATTTGGTCGATGAGATGCAGAGTATCAGCACGGTTCGGATAAGCATCGCGCGGCAGTAACCCGGCGGAGACCCGGGAGAGCCCGCGCGATTGACCGGAATGCGTCCGGACGCGGAAACTGTTGAAGCAGATTGAGGTGGCCTATGGCAGAGACATCGCAGGGCGGCAGGAGCACGTTCGAGAACTTTGGCCGCAAGGTCGATGCGCAGTTTGGCAACATTGGACCGCGGATTGAAGACGAAGTGAAGCGCGTGATCGGATACCTGAACGATCAGGTGGTGCCGCAGGTGCGGCAGAACTCATCCTCCGCGCTGCGCGCCGCCGCCGAACAACTGGCACGGCTGGCCGATCATCTGGATCAGCGGCGCACGGCGGATGCGCAGCAAGCCGGAGACAAGCCGCGTGCGTAGAGGTGCGGCGGGCCTGCTGGGGCTGGGTGCGCTGATTCTGCTTGCAGGGTGTCATCATCGGCCGGCGACGGTCTATGCGCCGCCACCGCCCGTGCTGCTTCCCGCTTCGCCATCGTCCAACACCGGGGCGCCCGGAATCGCAGCCAATGCGCCGATTGCGCCGTCGTCGATGAATCCAGGCGTCACCAGCGCCGCGGATCTGGCCTTTGTCGCCGGCCATGCGCCGGTTTGGTCGGAGACCGGCACGGCGAGCTGGTACGGGCCGCCGTATAACAAGCGGCGCGGCGCAAACGGACAGATCTACGATCAGGACGCGATGACCGCGGCACACCGCACGCTGCCGCTGAACTCGCTGATTCGCGTGACGAATGTGCGGACCGGCCAGCAGGCCGTGCTGCACGTGACGGATCGCGGACCGTTTGTGCCCGGCCGGGTGCTGGATCTGTCGCTCGCATCGGCGAAAGCGCTGGGGGTCTATCTGCCGGGCTTGGCAACGGTGCGCATCGATGTGTTCGCGGTGCCCGCGCCAATCGAGAGCGGCGGACGCTGGTGCGTGCAGATTGGCGCGTTCAAGGACGAGGATGCAGCGGAGAAGCTGCGCACGCATCTGAGCCGGAAATATCAGACGGCGAATGTGATCGAGTTTACGGGGCCGACGGGGCACTGGGTGCGCATTCGTCCCTTCCGCGACAACAAGGAGCGCGCCGCGGAAATTGCGCACGAGTTGAAGCCGAGCGAGGGCGAAGCCTACCTGGTGCGCCTGGACTAGCCGTCCGGCCAAAGGCGCCAGTGGCGCCGGCTGGGTGGTTCGCTTCCTTTGGTCGCTCTCGCCTGGGAGCGTGGGCGACCTGGGCTCACCGCAGGACTCTTCGCTTCGCTCAGGATGACAGTCTTGAGCGCAGCTACTCGGAGCGCAGGGCGTCTACCGGGTTGGCTGACGCGGCGCGCTGTGCCGGGATGGCGCAGGCTACCAGCGACAGCACGATCATGGTGGCGATGGAGCCGGTGAGAATCAGCGGATCGGTCGCGCTCACATTGAACAACATCGAGCCGAGCAGTCTGGAGACGGCGAGCGCGCCGATGAGTCCGGCGGCACAGCCGATGAATGCCAACTTCGCGCCGGAGGTCAGCACCAGCCGCACGATCTCGCCGCGGCGCGAGCCGAGCGCCATGCGGATGGCCATCTCCTGCGCACGCATGGAGACGGAGAAGGCGATGACCGCGTAGACGCCGATGGAGGCCAGCAGCAGCGCGCCCAAGGCGAAGGCAGAGATGATTGAGGTGTTGAAGCGGCGCGGCGCCTCACTGGACGAGAGTTGCTGGTTCATGGTCTGGATCTGCTGCAGGGCGAGCTGCGGATCGAGCGAGGCGACGGTGGAGCGGAGCGAGTTCGTCATCTGCTCCGGCGGGAGGGCGGAACGCAGGGTGATGTAGCCGCCATTTCCGAAGACCGCGCCCGGTGGAGCAAAGTCGCCCAGTGCGGCCCTGTACTGCTGTGCGGGGGAGTAGATCTGCTCCTGGTCTGGGGTGTCGGGCGAGTCGAGCTTGGTGTCGGCGACGATGCCCACGATGGTGGCCCATGGCGTCTTCGCTTCCGGAGTGCCGACGCGCAGCCGCTTGCCTACGGCGTTGCCCTTCGGCCAGTAGTGCCGCGCCAGCGTCTGGTCCACGACGACGACAAGAGGTGCATCCTGCTTGTCCGCCGATGTGAGATAACGCCCACTGATGAGCGGAATGCTCATGGCGCGGAAGTAGTCGCCAACGACGACCGACCAAGGGGCAATGCGCAGCTTGTTGGACTGGTCGTTTGCTGTTTCATCGAGCACAAAGCCGCCGCCGCCGAGAGCGCCCGAGGCAGGCAGCAGATTGGTCATGCCAGCGGCCGTGGTACCCGGCAGCGCTTCGAGCCGCTCCAACAAGGTGCGATTGAAGGTATCCACCGCGCTCTGCGTACCGTATAGCTGCTTGGGCAGGCTGTATCCGGCCACCAGCGCGTGGTCGACGCGGAAACCGGGATCGACATCGCGCATCTTCTGGAAACTGCGCAGCAGCGCACCCGCGGCGGTAAGCAGTATGAGGGCGACGGCGATCTCCGTCACGACGAGCGCGGAGCGGAGACGTCCGTGGCTGGAGCCGCTGCTGCCGGTACGCCCACCTTCTTTCAGATTTTCGTTCACGCCTGTGCGCAATGCAGCGAAGGCCGGCGCCATGCCGCAGAGTGCGCCGGTGAGAAGCGCGAGACAGAGCGCGAAGATGATCACGCCCAGGTCAAGATGAATGCCATCCACGCGCGGCATCGATTCCGGCAGCAGGGGCACGGCGACGCGGAGTGTGGCCGCGGCGAGCAGCAGGCCGAGCAGACCGCCGCCGCCGCTGAGCAGCAAGCCTTCCATGAGCGAGCTGCTGACGAGTGCGCGCGGAGAAGCGCCAAGCGCGAGCCGGACGGCGAGCTCGCGGCGGCGGCGGATGGCGCGGACCAACAAGAGGCCGGCCACGTTGAGGCAGGCGATGAGCAAGACGACGAGAACAGCCAGAGTGAGAATGCGCACCAGCGGACGGCCTGCGGCGACTGCTGACTCCTTGAGCGAATCCACGACTGCATGGATATGGATCGTTTTGAGCGCGGGCGGAAAGTTCCGCATGACATCCTGGGCCACCCGGTCAGCGTCCTGCTGCGCCTGTGCGGCGGTGACGCCGGGTTTCAGGCGGCCGCCCATCTGGAAGTTCCAGTTCCCATTGCTCATACCAGGCGACA
>JAUTWX010000362.1 GCA_030838385.1 Acidobacteriaceae bacterium | reverse complement strand
GAACGCTTTTGTCGCGAAGAGAGTGGGCTAGTGCGATGATTACCTCCGTTGAGAACTTTCGAGGTAAGACAAATGAAGAACGACTTAGTGAGCAGATTTCTTCTCTCAGTGATTGCGATTGCTCTGGCTGCAATTGCGCTTCGGCCTTACATGGCACCTGCTTCCGCGCAGGCACAAAGTGGGGCGGCGTATCCGGTGTATATCGAACCGGGTGTGCAGATGCTGAAATCGTCCAACGGCAGCAAACAGCTCTATGGAAGAGTGGTGGTGGATTTGCGCACAGGAAAGATCTGGGGCTTTCCCACCATGACCACCGATCCGTATCCCTTCAATGCGCTCAATTCCAAGCCGCAGACGTCGCATGCGTTCGAGCTGGGGCGCTTCGCCTTTGAGGATATGGACAAGTAAGGACCATTGCCCGCGGCTGGAGGGCCTACATTGCAGATGAGGAGACGAAATCATGAAGCTTACGGGCAACACCATCCTTATTACCGGGGGCGGTTCGGGCATCGGGCGCGGGCTGGCGGAGGCGTTTCATGCGCTGGGCAACACGGTGATCATTGCGGGGCGGCGGCAGCAGGTGCTGGATGAGACGACCGCAGCGAATCCGGGCATGCGGTCGGCGCAACTGGATATCGAGAGCGCGGCGGCGATTCGTGCCTTTGCAGCGAAGATGGCGAAGGAGTATCCGGTGCTGAACGTGGTGATCCACAACGCGGGCATCATGCGGCCGGAGAATTTGCTGGAGCAGCCGGAGGAGCTGACAGATGCGGAGGCCATCATCACGACCAACCTGCTGGGGCCGATCCGGTTGACGGCGGCGCTGCTGCCGCAGTTGAAGAAGCAGCCGGAGGCGACCATCATGACGGTGTCGTCGGGGCTGGCGTATCTGCCGATGGCGATGACGCCAACGTACTGCGCGACCAAGGCGGCGATCCATTCGTACTCGCTGACGTTACGTTATCAACTGAGGCGAACGAAGATCGAGGTGCTGGAGCTGGTGCCGCCGTATGTGCAGACCGAGCTGATGGGCGATGCGCAGGCGAGCGATCCGCGGGCGATGCCGCTGAAGGATTTCATTGCGGAGACGATGAAGATCCTGAAGGAGCAGCCGGAGGCGCAGGAGATCCTGGTGGAGCGCGTGCTGCCGCTGCGTTATGCGGAGAAGAATGGGGATTTCGGGAAGGCGTTCCAGGGCTTCAACGATGCGATGGGGGCGGGACATTAGACGAAAGTCTGAGCGCGTGTGAGGAGCGGGTGCGAGCGTTGCGGTATCCCACCCTTCCTTCGTCAGGATGGGGCACCCGGTTTGCTGCGATGCTGACAAACAGCAGATACCTCCACTTCGCTTCAGTCGGGATGATGACATGATGTGGACAAGCCCGCACCCTGCGTGGTGGTGACGGTGGCGCTATTCGTAGCGCAGGGCGAGGATGGGATCGAGGTTCATGGCGGAGCGCGCGGGGATGAGGGTGGCGGCGAGCGCGACTGTGGCCAGTAGCGCGGCAACGGCGAGGAAGCTGAGCGGGTCGTAGGGGCCGATGCTGAAGAGCATGCTGCGGAGGAGATGGGCCGTCCCGAGCGCAGCGGCGAGGCCGAGCGCGCCACCGAACAGGATGAGTCGCGCGCCCTCCCAGGCGATGAGCCGCAGGATCTTCAAGCGTGTGGCGCCGAGTGCCATGCGCACGCCGATCTCCTGCGTGCGCTGCGTGGCGGCGTAGGCGGTAACGCCGTAGAGACCGATGATGGCCATGAGCAATCCGGTGAGTGCGAAGAAGCCGAGCAGCGCGGTCTCGAAGCGCGGGCGATCGGCGAGCGTGCTGATGTGCGCGTTGAGAGTTTCGATCTCGATGGGCGTGGTGGGATCGATGGCGGCGATCTGCTGCCGCACCCAGGGTGCGATGGTGGCGGGCGAGAGCGCGCTCTGGATGATGATCACGGCTGCAGTGTCGGAATCTTCGGGCGCATTGCGGCGAAGCAGGTAGTACTCAGGCTCATCCGGGCCGGTGAGACCGCCGTTACGGACATCGGCGACGACGCCGGCGACGGTGTAGTAAGGATCATCGGGGCCGGGACGAAGGCGCTGGCCGATGGGGTCCTCGCCGGGAAAGAGGCGGTTGGCGAGAAGCTGGCTGAGAATCACCTTGCGCTCGGTGGAGGAGCGGTCGGCTTCATCGAAGGCGCGGCCGCGAAGGATAGGAATGTCGAGCGTGCGAAAGTATGCGGGGGTGACGGAACGGCGAAAAATCGTGGCGCCGTTGCTCTCCGAAGCCGGTGGCCGACCGGCGACCACGATGCTCGAGTACCAACGACCCTGGCGCGAAGCTTGCGGCGGCACCGAATCACTAATGGCGACGGAGGCGACGCCGGGCAGACGGCGCAGAGCCGTCTCGGCGCGGTTGAAGAAGTCCATCTGCTTTTGCGGTGTTCCGTAGCGGCTTGGCGCAAGCGAGATGGCCGCCGTGAGTACGTGACTGGTCTCGATACCCAGGGTTTGCTGTTGGATGTTGTGGAAGCTGCGCAGGAGCAACGCGGCGCCGGAGAGCAGAAGCACGCTGCAGGCGATCTGCGTGATGACGAGCGCGCGGCGCATCGAGGCTTGTGCGCCGGTGCCGCTGGTGCGCGCAGCGAGTGCCCCCGCGCGCGGCCGTTGCAGGGCGGTGACGAATCCAAAGACCGCGCCGCAAGCGAGCGTGAGCAAGAGCATGAAGAGGAGGATGCGCGGATCAAGCTGGGCGCGGCGAAGGAAGGGGATGCCTGCGGGCGCGATGGAGATGAAGAGACGCAGCAGGGCTTCCGCCAATACGCAGCCGGCGACACCGCCCGCGATCGACAGGAGCATGGCTTCGGTAAGCGTCTGGCGCACCAGCCTGCCACGGCCGGCTCCCAGTGCGGCACGCACGGCGAACTCGCGCTCGCGGGCTGCGGCTCGGGTCATGAATAAACCGGCGACGTTCGCGCAGGCGATGAGCAGAACCACAAGGGCGGCACAGAGAAGAATCCACGCCAGCTTGCGCACGTTCTGCATCTGGAGATCGCGAATGGTGCGGATGCCGAGATGTACCTCGTTGCGCATGCCGGGCGGAGCAAACCTAAGGCTCTTTTCGAAGGCGGGCTCAAGCGAACCGCGCGCCTGCTCGATAGTGACACCGGGCTTGAGCCGGGCAAAAGCGCGCAGCGGTCCTCGATTTTTTCCGGCGCGCAGCGCGACCTCATCCAGGCCGAGAGGCCTTATCACGTCAGGCGTTTCCAGCCGGGGCATCTCGAAGTCTGAGGGCAACACACCGACGATGCGCACGGGACGGCCGTCAATCTCGATGAGCTGGTTCAGGATGCCGGGGTCGCGGTTGTAACGGCTCAACCAGAAGCTATAGGAGAGGAGAGCGACGTCCGGCGCGTTGGGGCGATCTTCTTCGGGCAGGAAGTTGCGGCCGAGAAGCGACGATACGCCAAGCGTGGGCAGAAAATTTGCCTGGATCCAGGAACAGGTAAGCCGCGCGGGATTGCGTTCGGTAAGGTCGCAGGGCCGCGGCAAGACGCTCTGCGCCGTCACTGACTCAAGCGCCGATGGATGGTCACGCCAATCATCGTAGAAGGAGCTCATCATGAACTCCTGCGGCTCCAATGCGTGGCTCATCCCGATGGAGACGAGGCGATCCGCATGCGCGTAAGGCAGCGGACGGAAGAGGATGCGGTCGACGACGCTGAAGACAGCGGTAGATGCGCCGATGGCGAGTGCGAGGGTGGCTATGACGGTGAGGGCGAAGAGCGGGTTGCGGCGGAAGCCGCGGAGAGCGAGCGGGCGTCCTGAGCGAGGGTGCTGAGCAGCCATGCGGGATGCTGGCGCGTTGTTTCTTCGCGTGCGTGTTCGATGCCGCCAAAGTCGATGCGGGCACGGCGGCGTGCTTCCTCGGGGGAGATGCCAGCGGCGAGATTGGCTGCGATGGCGTGGTCGAGGTGGAAGCGGAGTTCGTCATCGAGGTCGCCGGGACGGCGGCGCTTGAAGAGGAAGCGGAGGCGTGTGAGTGCTTCAGTGATCATCGTTCCGCGGATCATGACTTCGCCTCCTGCGGTTTGCGGCCGAGCACAAGTGCGACCGCGGTGGAGAGACGATCCCAGGTGGCGAGCTCGGCTTCGAGCTGCCTTTTGCCGGCGCGGGTGAGCGCGTAGTAGCGGGCGCGGCGGTTGTTGTCCGAGGTGCCCCAGTCGGCGCGGACCCAGCCCTTGTATTCGAGGCGATGGAGTGCCGGGTAGAGCGAGCCCTGGCCGACCTGGAGCACATCGCGCGAGAGCTGCTGGATGCGCAGCGCGATGCCCCAGCCGTGCATGGGCTCGAGCGCGAGCGTGCGCAGGATGAGCAGGTCGAGCGTGCCCTGCAGGAGATCGGTGGATGGCGGCATGCGATTCGCTTCCCTTGACGTTCGACAAGAGAATGAGCCGCCTCCTGTCGCTTGTCAAAGGGGACTGGCCGGGGACTCGCCGTCCCAGGCGGCGGCGCCGGTGGCGCGATTTGCTGGGTTCGCTTCCTTTGGTCGCTCACGCTGTGGGTGTGGGCGACTCGGCATTGCTCCCACATCTCAGACGCGAGATGTAGGGCACCCGGCTCAGCGTGGGAAGATGGACGCGAGTGGTGATCAGGAGGCGACGATGGTGGAGACTACTGTTGGGCTGGTGACTTTGCAGAGCGCGCATTCGGTCGACGAGACGGTGGCGAAGATTCGCGCGCTGCTCGCGGCGAAGCAGATCCGGGAGTTTGCTCTGATCGATCACAGCGGCGAGGCGGCGAAGGCGGGGCTGGCGATGCCAAAGACGCAGGTGGTGATCTTCGGCAATCCCAAGGGCGGCACGCCGCTGATGCTGGCGGCGCCGAGCATGGCTATCGATCTGCCGCTGAAGCTGCTGGTGCGTGAGGATGCGGCGGGACAGGTGTGGGTGAGCTACTGGTCTGCGCAGGCGCTGCTGGCGCGGCATGGACTAGCGGATTCGTTTGCCGCGAATATTGGGGTGATCGAGGCGATTGCGCGGCAGGCGGCGGAGTGAGGTGCTGCGTGAGGATGCGAGTGAAGCGCATGAGCGTGCTCTCTGCGTTAGCGTGGTTGGTCATCGCGCCACTCGCAGGACAAGAGAAAACGAATGTTGCGCCACCGCCGTCGGCGCGCTTCCCTGCTGCGTGGTATCCGCCGGACAACAACGTGACGTCCACGACGCAGCCGGTCGTGGGTTCACCTTACGAGGCGCGACTGGTTACGGAGGGTCGGTATCCCGGTCTGCCGATTCAGCAGGAGCCATTGCAGGCTCGGGATTCGGCGGGACGAATGAGGTCGGAATCGTCGATGGGACCGCGGACAGCGCAGGATGGCAAACAAGTGGAGGCGCGTGAGGTCGAGGTCGACGATCCCGTGTCGCACTGCAGCTTTCATTGGATTGAGCCATGGGTGAACGAGAGCGCGCCGACGGCGACTGTGCAGTGCATGCCGCGTACGGTGCATTACAGCGAGCAATCGATGTGGTCCTCCGTCGCTTCCATGAAACCTGGCGAAGAGCATCCGTCGCCAGATGAGACGGACCAGACCGAAGCTTTGGGCGAGCGAAGCTTTGATGGTGTGCGAGCAGTGGGCTTTCGGCGAATAAGCATCATCAAGAACCCACACCCAGAGCAGACACAAACGATCGAGTCGGAGATGTGGGTCGCTCCAGAGATGAAGGAGATCGTCGCCATCCATGTGAAGGGTCCTGGCGGCTATGACATGGAGCTTCGGGATATGAAGTTGCGGGAGCCCGACGCAGCATTGTTTTATCCGCCGGCGAATTACGCGATCATGCCTACGTCCAATCATCCATAAACTTGCTTCACACCTACATCTCAAAGCGAGATGTGGGGCACCCATTTCTGCTGCTGCTCTATGAGGGGGTGCCCACTTTGGTGGTGAGGCGCGGAGTGGCTTTAGGGCGCAGCCATTGCGCGGTGTCCCAGAAAAATTTGCCGATGGCGAAGAGCAGCACGAAGAGCAGTCCGCTATGGATGTTGAAGTTGAGCGTGGCGACGGTTTGCGGCGACATGGAGCTGCCGCCGAAGGTGGCCTGGCCGATGTAGTCGTGCGCGCGCAGCAGGAAGACAAGTATGCCCATGCCGAGCAGATGAATCACGCTGTCGATGAGGTGGTAGTAGCGTCGTGCTGGCCGCGCGAGCAGCGCGATCTTCGAGGCGAGCTGGATGGCGTTGAAGGCGATGATGATCCAGTAGAACTGGTGCCAGATGACGGGCAGATCGATGTTGAGCAGATGCCAGGCGACGTAGGGGCCGAACATCAGCACGGGAAAGCGCGGGAAAGCGAGCAGCCACAGGAGGAAGACGGCGCTGGCGATGACGTCGGCCCAAGGGTGGCGCGGACCGTCGTGCGGAATGGGATGCGCTTTGGGGAGCTTGCGCGGATCCCACTTGTGCTGTTCGAGCTTTTTGCGGAAGTTGACTTCGTAAACCTCGATCAGAGCAAAGCCCACAGTGACGATGACGAGGAACATGAGCGCGGCATAGATGAGGTCGTGCAGCACGCCGCCGAAGTCGAAGCGCTGGGCGATGGGAATCTGCGCCGAGCCGAAGAGGACGGCGGCAGCCTGCGCGAGCAGATTGATGCCGATGACCAGCGGCAACAGGCGCTTGATGGTGAACACGTAGAAGGGATAGATCTCCGGACCGATGAGCGAGCGCTGCGGCTGATAACGCGCGGCGACGACCAGCGGCGGTCCGTGATGGCGCAGCACGCCGGCTTGTTCGTCTTCGGTGAGCGGACGGCCCAGGGCGCCGGCTTTATCTTCCATCTCGGAGTGGAGGTTAGCGGCGAGCTCGGCGAGGATATCGTTCTGCCGCTGCGCGGGCAGATAGCGGCTGACAGCGTAAAGGTAGCGGTCGAGAAGGTCGTTGGCTGCCACGTGGGTCAGGCCTCCTGGGTAGTCCTGGACAATACCTGGTGAATGGAGCTGTTGATGGACTCCCACTCTACGAGCAATTGTTCGAGGGTGGCGGCGCCCGCGGGCGAGAGGCGATAGAAGCGCTTGTTGCGCTTGTCCTGCTCGCGCCACTCGCTAATCAGTAGGCCCTGGGATTCGAGGCGGCGGAGCAGAGGGTAGAGGGTGCTCTCTTCGATGTCGACGCCGTGGTCGGCGAGCGTCTTGCGCAGGGTGTAGCCGTAGTGCTCCTCGCGGAGCTGGGCGAGGACGGCGAGGATGAGGCAGCCGCGGCGGAGCTCGAGGCGGAGATTTTCGAAGACGGACTGGAGGGCTTCGGTCATACTGTGCTATGCACACTGTATGACATATAGTGTATGACGTCAAGGAGATCGATGGCTTCTTTTGAGGCGCCATTCAGGATGTTTGATCCAAAGTTTCAAGCGCGCTGAGGACGTGCGGTTTCTGAAAGGCGACGACACGCTGAAAAGGCCGGGCCCGCGTTGCTTGCGGCGAGCTATCGTTCGCCGCTGCCGACGGGATCGAAGGCGAAGGGTGCTGCGGCGCGGCATTGTGGCGTGCACGACCGGGTCGAAGACCTGTCTGCTGGTGCTGCTTCCTCCGGCGGAGGCTCGGATGGATTAGTCAGCGATTTATCTTGCATGCGGAGATACATACATGTGCACAATTGCCGGACGCTGCGCAACGAATCGTGTGCGAGCGGCACCATCCCCTGCAGGTTTGCAGCAAGATGGCATGGAGAAAAAGCGATGTCCGAGGAATGGATCGCCGGGCTCATCACGGTCACCTTCATCGTCGGACTGATCGCGTGGGTGCCTTGTCTGAATGGTTTGAACCGTTGCGTGAGCGCATTGATTCGGGCGAGTGACCGGCAAGCGGATCGCTACCCCTGGCGGGCCGCGCACTCGCACTCCGGCCGCTCCGAGGGGACTGAAGAGCGGAAGGTATTTCGCTCCAGTTGATTTTTTCGCTTCAGTTTGATCCCTAGCGCGGTGGCGATCGATGGGTCGTGGTGTCCCCAGAAACGGCAGGACCCGGGCCCCTGTGTGCCCGGGTCTTGCGGAAGGGTGGGCGCCAACGAAACGCCGGTCCCTTTGCAACGTCGTGGATGTGGCGGAAGGCTAGTCTTCGTTGCGCACCCAACCGTCGTCGGTGAGGACGAGGGTGGCCTGGTCGCGGGCCTGGTCGGTTACGGCTTTGGCGACGGCGGGGAAGGCGGTCTGGATGGCCTGGATCTTGGCCCAGTCGGGGCTGCCCTTCTCGACAAAGTGGTACTCGACCTTGGTGAAGCGGTTGCCGTGGAACTCGGTCGGGGTGGAGTAGTTGTCGACGCTGGTGACCTGGCGCTTGCCGTAGCAGAAGCGGCCTTTGCCGGGGACCTGTTGACCGGTCAGGGTCATCTCGTAGCGCAGGTTGCCGTCGTGGGCGGTCCGGGTGAGCAGGCCGGCGGCCGTCAGGGCTTCCAGCTTGGTATGGACATCGCCGAGAAGCGTGTCACCGGCCTGCATCTCGAAGGGGTAAGGGAGCGGCTTGGTGAAGAGGCAGTCGGCGTTGGCCGAGTAGTCCTCGTTCAGTACATGAGCGAAGTTCTGCTTGCTCATCTCCCGCTTGTCGCCGCACCCGGATCCCAAAAGAACCAAAGCACCCGCAATTGCTGTCAGACCTGCAAGATGTTTAAGCTGCCGTGTCATTTCTACCCTCTCGGTGTGAAAATCTTTCGCAACTGTACGGCAGAAACTTGAGGAGGAAAACCTTACGGATGGGGTATTCAGGGGTTAAATCGGGTCCACATTTGGGGGATAGTTCCGCTTTGAGTGAGGAAAAAGTGCTCGATTGCACCAGGTGCTGGGCAGATTGATGGGTAGAAACCTGCGGTGGCTCACTCCGCAAAGAGAGTTGGCGGTCGTGCGTGTTCCACAAAGGTTGTAGAAAAACTGCGCAGTTGCCGTTGGCTGGTTTGCCGGGCCGCCGCTTCCGGGTAACGCCTGCGAAGGGCCATCCGACGGCAGGACTATCGCACTTTGAAGCTGCCGAACCAGTGGCGGAATACAGGGTCGCCTTCCGGACTGAGGACGCGGTGGGCTGAGTCTGACACGCTGAAGATGTACACCGCTCCAGGGCGGTAGACGTAGTAGTAGCGGCCGGCGATGTAGTCGGTGTATTGCTGGGACTTGCTCACGACTTTTGCATTTTCCAGGCCGGGATAGCCTGAGGATAATAGCCACCTGTCGAGCAGGTACTCTTCGCGCAAGTTCACTTTGACGGCGAGGGTGTAGTCACGCCTCTGATGCGTGAAGGCACGGGCACATGTAACTTGGTCTGAATTTTCCCGGCCATTCGAATATTCGGCCACCACTCGGACGGTATCTTCTGCCGGGTATTCAAAGACACCGCCACAGCCGCTGCCGCGGGAGACTTTCCAATCCGGGCCGTCCCGAACCGGACCCGAAAAGTGGATGGTGTGGACCATCTGGCCAAGGAGTTTCTCGAGTTTGGCGGGGTGGAATTCCTTAATCGCGCCTGGATCGTAGGCCCCAAAACTAGTCGACGCGATCATGGCTGCGACTTCGAAGCAGACGTTCTGGTGGAAGACGCGATACGCCGGACCACCTTCGTAGTGGCTCAGGCCGGCGTCAACCAGATAGCCGGAGTGGAAACGGACTCCATTGATCGTCTCGGACTTTGCAGCAGCGCCATTTGGGATTTGACGGATGTCATCACAGTCCTGTTCCGTCCTGGCGTCTCGGAACACATTCACGGAGAGACCAGCAGCCTCGAAATTCGTTCCTTCATAATCACGGCCGATGTATCCGAAGCATGCAACGGTCCAAGAACAAATGGAAGGACCCGGACCTCCGTCCTGACCAGATGGAGCATAAAACTTCATGCTTGCGGGATAGGAGACGGTGAATCCGTACTCCGGGCTGTGGTAGGTTCGCCAGCCGACCGGCGCTGCGGCCGCCGCGCAGACTGCAGAGAACGCCGCGAAAGAAATGAGGGCTTCCAGCCTACGGAACATAGGAGCGACCCGACAAGCTATCGCGATTGACTGTAACAACCGGCTGACAGAATTGCCACTCGCTGTTTCAGGCAGGTGGGGAGGCCGCTGACAAGCCAAAGTTTTGTCAAAATGTTTGCTTTAAATGTTTCTCTATGGGTTAGTGAAGTGGGCAAGTTTGCTCTTCACCCCATCACTCTTGCCATTGCCTTGCATCGAGTCAACTGTGTAGTAGTAGGTTGTCTGCGGCTTGAGGCCGCCCACACGCACGCGGAACACTGTAGAGGAATGGTTCTGGTTCAGCCGGATGTGAGATTTCGCTGTCTCGGTCAGGTGCTCAGGATCGGTACCGTAGTGCACGACGCCAAAATGCTCATCCGTACCCCCGGGGTTGTTGCTGGTCCAGCGGATGATGGCCAGATTGTCCTTCACGGATTCGATCTTCGGTCCTTCGGTGATATGGACACGCGCGGCTTTCTTGGCGGGAGCAAGTATCTGAGCCTGTACCTGGGCCTGGGAGAGCACGGCACCGGCCACGGTCGTAACCGCCAGCAGGAGATGGAGCCTATGTAGATGCAGACCTTTCATGTGCAGACCTCGAAGAAATGTTCGAAAAGGCAATTCAAGGGCGCATGGAGGCCGAGCTCCATGCGCCCTGTTTTCGACTAAGGTACATCCGCGGTCTAGTGGTGCAGCGCGAATGCCGGAATAATCGTACGGTTTCCTTGCGTGGAAGCATTCCCACCCGACATGCAAGCTCCGGTAAAGGTTTTGATGTCAGGGTAGGGTGTTGTGTAACCGTCGCTGAGTGTTTGGAGGAACTTGACGATCTGGTTCTCCTC
>JAUTWX010000336.1 GCA_030838385.1 Acidobacteriaceae bacterium | reverse complement strand
AGGTGGCTCACCCAGCCGGCGCCATAGATGTCGGCATATGTTCCCGTGACCGTAGCCTCGCCCATCATGCGCGGCTCGCACCAATCGCTTGGAACGGTACCCAGCGGCACATAGTCGTCTCCCCCGGCAATCGCCTGCAGCTCAGCGATCAGGGAAAGGTCCGGTCGAAATCGCGCAAGCGTCTCAACAAAACAGGAGACTCGCTGAGTGGCAGCGTAGAGAACGTGATAGTTGCCCTGCGGATTGTCGAAGCGATTACCGAAAGTCCCATCGGGCTGCGCGCGGGACCAATCAGGCGGACTCCAGGGATCTGGTTTGCGCCCAAGTCGAAAGAGAGGTGCAGTGGGCGTCTTCGTATCCAACATCCAGCTAGGCTCCTGCGATAAAGGCTCTGGCAGCTCCCAGAACCTTAGGTGCGATCTCGTCCAAATTGCCCTCCTTCATGAGACGCAATGGAACTCTATCTCCCAACTCCGGATTGACACCGGTCAACCATGCCTGAACGACACGAGGTGAATCGTGTTCGTTCAATGTCCGGGCAACTTGGTACGCGAAGCGAAGGCGAACTTCCACATCGCCGTACGGTTCCACCCCAGCTATCCAACGGTCGAGCGCCCGAACATCTTTCACGCCAGCTATATAGGCCGTGAGCTTGCGTCCGACCATATCAATGAGACGCTTAACAATCTCCTGCCACTGGAGTGTTAGGGCTTCACGATGAGCGGCAAGATCTGGTCTCGGAAGAGCAACAGCGGTAGCCATTATGAATCTCCTCTCACGTCAGTATACACATACCATAAAAATAACAAGATAATAACGTACAATTACCAGTCATTTTACACCAAATTAGGTATTGCTGACGGCCTGCAAGGCTTGACCGTGAACGTCCCGGTTCTCGGGGACACCTCACGAAACACCTGCGATCTCAACCAAGCGGGTCATCGCCATCTAGCAAATTGCAGTGATCCCATGGATCCCGTGTAACCTTCGTTTGAAGCCGTCGTCTAAGATCGGGACAGCTCTGTCGCATCCTGAAACAAAACTCGCTGAGGGCCGGCATGCACCTGCAGCACAAGGAATTCCTCTACACCCTGCGATCCTCCTCCCGCAGCCCCATCTTTGCCGCCGCATTCATTCTCGCCATTGCCGTCGGCATCGGTTCAGCCGTCTCCGTCTTTACCGTCATGGACGCGCTCCTCCTGCGCCCGCTCCCCGTGCCGCACCCTGAGCAGCTGGTCGAGCTCACCGGCATCTACCGCACCCATTCCCTTACGCCGCTCTCCTACCCCATGTACGCCGAGATGGAGCGGGACCAGCGCGCCTTCTCCCAGATCTGCGGCTGGAGCGTCGGCTCGGACTTCTACGTAGAAATCAACGGCACCGGCAGCCTCGCGAACGTCCGCTCCGTCACTGGCAGCTACTATTCTGTCCTCGGCACCCGTCCGCTCCTCGGCCGCCTCATCGAGCCCAGTGACATGCAGAGTAACAGCCAGGTTGCCGTCATCGGTTATCAGCTATGGCAGAAGCGCTTCGGCGGCGATGCTTCCGTCGTCGGCCGGTCCATCCGCATTAAGGACAATCTCTTCACCATCATCGGTGTCACGCCCCGATGGTTCACCGGCTTCGCCCTCGGCACTCCTCCGCAGATCACCATTCCTATCGGCGCTGCCGGCATGTATGACCGGCAAAGCCGCTCCCTGCTCTGGCTCATCGCCACAGGCCGCCTTCATCCCGGCGAGTCCCTCGGCCATGCTCAATCGCAAGTCCAATCCTTCTGGCCGGCTTTGCTGGCAGCCACCGTCCCCACGCAGGGCGCCGGCGCGCGGCGTCAATCCTTCCTCTCCATGGGCGTCCAGCTCAACTCCGCCGCGCGTGGAGCTGAGACAATCGGCGATCTCCGCACCCAGGTCCAGCGCCCCCTCTACCTGCTGCTCGGTGTCGTGGCCCTCATCCTGCTCATCATTTGCGTGAACCTTGCCAGCCTCACCCTTGCGCGCGCGAGTCAGCGCCGCCATGAAATCAGCACCCGCATCGCTCTGGGCGCCAGTCCATGGCAAGCCGTCCGCCAGTTCGTTGCAGAGACGCTCCTGCTCTCCACCATTGGCGCGCTTTTCGCCCTGGTCCTCTCTTGGTGGGGTAGCCAATTCCTCGTTGCCTCCCTTACGCGTGGCCAGACCGTCCCCATCCTGCTCGATATCCGTCCCGACTGGCGCATCCTCGCCTTCGCCGCATCTGCTGCAATCTTCACCGGACTTCTTACCGGTCTTGTGCCCGCGTGGCAACTCGCGCGCCGGCTTCCCGGCTCAGGACTGCGTCAAAGTGGCCGCACCGTCGGCCGGGACGCCGGTCAAGCCAGCGGCAAACTCGGTAAAGCCCTCATTGTTTCGCAAATTGCCATCTCGCTCGTGCTGCTGCAAGCCGCCGGCCTTTTTCTTCGCTCACTGGGTCGCCTCAAGTCTTTCGATCCCGGCTTTGATCGCAGCGGCGTCCTCGAACTCGACCTCAACACGCGCCCCCACGGCTACGATGGTGTGGCCATCGGCGCATACCGTGCCCAAGTCGCCGAAGCCGTCGCAGGCCTGCCATCGGTCCAATCCGTTGCCTACGCCAGCTCGCCCATCCTTGGCGGCGACCAAGGCTGGAAAGATAGAGTTTCGAGTTCGTTAAGTAAAAATGCAGCGGATGCTGTGACCGTTGCCCGCATCGCCGTCTCGCCAGGCTTCTTCAGGACACTCGGCATCCCGTTCGTCTCCGGCCGCGACTTCGCTACAACGGATGACGAGAAGCACCCGCAGGTCGTGATCATTGACAGTGCGATCGCGCGCCAACTTTTCCCGTCGGAAACAGCGATCGGCAAACACATTCGCTTCGG
>JAUTWX010000321.1 GCA_030838385.1 Acidobacteriaceae bacterium | reverse complement strand
GGAGAAATGGTAGGTGGGCAGCTGATGCGCAGATGCACTTCCTTCGCTCCCGCCGCGCGCACCATACGCACGATCTTGCGGCTGGTAGTCCCGCGAATAATCGAATCGTCGATCAGGATAATCCGCTTACCCTCAAGCAAATTCCTCACCGGGTTCAGCTTGAGCTTGACCCCAAAATCCCGCACCCGCTGTTCGGGCTCAATGAACGTGCGCCCCACATAGTGATTGCGGATCAGCCCGAAGTTGAAAGGAATTCCACTCTGCGCCGCGTATCCCAGGGCCGCAGTAACCCCGGAGTCAGGGACCGGCACCACCAGGTCGGCATCGACCCCCGATTCGATCGCCAGCCGCCGCCCCATCTGCTCCCGGCTCGCCTGGACCCATCGGCCGAAGATTTTGCTGTCGGGCCGCGCAAAATACACATGCTCGAAAATGCAGCTCGCCTGCCGTATGCCGGTTGCGTACTGCACCGAGAAGACACCGTCGCGCGTCACCATCACCACTTCGCCAGGCCGCACATCGCGCTCGTACTTGGCGCGCAACAGGTCAAACGCACAAGTTTCTGAGGCGAACACCACCGTGTCGGGTCCGTCCGGATTGCTGATACGCCCCATGGAGAGCGGCCGAAACCCATACGGGTCACGCGCGGCAAAAACGCGATCCCGGGTCATCATCACAATCGAGAAAGCGCCTGTCACCTGGCGCAGCGAGTCGCCGATCGCCTCAATGAGCGTATTCGCGTTGGAGTGTGCAATCAATTGGACAATGATCTCTGAGTCGCTGGTGGTCTGAAAGTAAGCGCCCTCCCGTTCCAGGCGAGTGCGCAGCGTGCCCAGGTTGACCAGGTTGCCATTGTGCGCAATGGCAATCAGCCCGCGCGTCGAATCCACCCGGATCGGCTGTGCATTCAGCAACGCCGAATCGCCGGTGGTCGAATAGCGCGTGTGTCCGATCGACAATTCGCCGGGCAATTTGGCCAGCACATCATCAGTGAAGATGTCGGCCACCAGGCCCATGCCCTTGATGTTGTAAAGGTTGGTGTAATCGGCCGTGGCGATGCCCGCGGACTCCTGCCCGCGGTGCTGCAAAGCGTACAGAGCCAGATACGCCTGCCGCGCCGCATCGGGATGGCCGTGCACCGCGACCACTCCGCACTCTTCCCTCAACTTGTCCAGATGCTCGATGGCCGTACTCTCCATGCCTTAGTTTCCTACCGGCGGGTCGTTGCGCAACAGCGCCGGGAGTGCGGTGGACCACACGTTGCGCAGCCCGGAGACTCGTTCCCGGATCAGCACGCGGCTGTCGACCGCAAGCTCAAAGAGATCAGTTACGGTTCCACCCAGTATTGCCACCATCAGGCCCGGGTAGTTCGCGACCAGCTTCTCGATCTGAGCCACCGATGCTTTGGGGCAACTAAGGATGCACTGGCTGGCGGTCTCGCCAAACAGATCCCATTCCGCCGGCAGATCCGGGGCTTTGGAAAGATTGGCACGCACGCCGACTCCATGGCAAAAGGAACCTTCCGCCAAAGCCACCGCGATGCCACCGTCGGAGACATCCCTCGCGGAGTGGATCAGACCATGCTTTGCCAACTCCGCCAGGCAGCGATGAAGGTCGGCTTCTACCGCCAGATCCAGGCATGGCGGAGTGCCCCACATCGTGGAGAGAACTTTTCTGGCGTACTCCGAGGAACCAAACTCCTGCATGCGCTCCTCCAGCGGAGGCACCAATGCGGGAGCGATGAGCAGCACCGCATCGCCGGCACGCTGAAAGTCAGATCCGACCGCGTCGCCGATCTGATCCAGAATGCCCACAATCCCAATCACCGGGGTGGGATAAATGCCCTGGCCGCGGGTCTCGTTATACAGCGACACATTGCCCCCTGTGATCGGCGTTCCCAGGGCAACGCACGCCGCTGAGATTCCGTCGATTGCCAGTGACAGTTGCGCCATGATCTCCGGCTTTTCCGGGTTGCCGAAATTGAGGCAGTTGGTGGCCGCTACCGGCGTCGCGCCTGTGCACGCGACCTTGCGCGCAGCCTCGGCAACGGCGTGCGACGCTCCCAGCTTTGGATTCAGGTAGCACCAGCGTTCATTGCCATCGAGCGCCATCGACAGGCCGCGATCGGTGCCTTTGATGCGCATCACACCCGCCTCGCCACCCGGGCCCTGTACCGTGTTGGTCTGCACCATCGAATCGTACTGCTGGTGGATCCAGCTCTTGGAACAGATATTCGAGGAAGCCAGCAACGCCCGCAGCTCATCGGCGTAGTTCAAGGCAGCTGTGCTCTGCGACCCCTCGAAGAAGGTGAGCTCCTCCAGCACCTCCGGCGGAGGGCTAAGCCGAGCCGGCGCCTTCCACTCCCCAACCGGCCGGTGATACAGCGGAGCATCATCGGTGAGCGACTGGTTAGGAATATCTGCGACCAGCTGGCCGTGGTGGAGAATGCGCAACCTGGGTTCGGCGATTACCTCGCCCACGATCACAGCATCGAGGCCCCACTTTTCAAAAACCCGAATCACCTCGTCTTCGCGATTCTTGTCCGCCACCAGCAGCATCCGCTCCTGGCTTTCGCTCAACATGATCTCATAGGCAGACATGCCGGATTCGCGCTGCGGCACATGGTCCAGTTCTACTTCAAGCCCGACGCCCCCTCGGGCGCCCATCTCACAGGTAGAGCAGGTGAGCCCGGCGGCCCCCATATCCTGAATGCCTACGACGGCGCCGGTACGCATCGCCTCGATGCAGGCCTCCAGCAGCAGCTTCTCCATGAAGGGGTCGCCCACCTGCACGTTGGGCCGCTTCTGTTCCGCGCCCTCCTTGAACTCTTCGCTGGCCATGGTAGCGCCGTGGATGCCGTCGCGGCCCGTCTTCGCGCCCACATAAATCACCGGATTGCCGATACCAGCGGCCTTGGCATAAAAGATCTCATTCCGCCTGACCAGGCCCAAAGCGAAAGCGTTCACCAGGGGATTGCCGGAGTAGCAAGCTGCGAAACGAGTCTCCCCACCCAGGTTGGGGACGCCAAAGCAATTTCCGTAACCCGCTATGCCGCTGACGAC
>JAUTWX010000254.1 GCA_030838385.1 Acidobacteriaceae bacterium | reverse complement strand
GCATCTGGCACTGTCGCTGGAACGTTTGCAGGCGATTACGGAACGGCCCTTCCAGCGCATCGGGCTCTCGGCAACGCAGCGGCCGCTGGAGGAGGTGGCGCACTTTCTGGCGGGCGCGGAAGGCGCGGTGCAGGCTGACGTCTCCGACGGGAAACGCGGAGTGTCCGCCGAGCTTGCCGCGAATGAGCTGGAGCGGGAGATGGAGGCCGGCTTCACGCGCGATGAGACGGCCGAAGCCGTAGCTGCACGCGAGGAGCAGGTGGTGCGCTTTCGGCCGGTGACGATCGTGAACGCGAACGAGCTGAAGCGGCTGGAGTTACGCATCGAGGTGCCGGTAGAGGATATGGCGCGGCTCGGCCAGCCGGAAGAGATGCCGAGCGGCGCGGCATCGCAGGGGCCAAAGCGCACCTCCATCTGGAGCGCGATCCATCCGCGGCTGCTGGCCATTGTGCGTGAGCGGACGTCAACGTTGATCTTCGTCAACAACCGGAGGACAGCCGAGCGGCTGGCGGGCGCGATCAATGATCTTGCAGGCGAGGTGGTAGCGCGCGCGCATCATGGATCGCTGGCGGCGGCGCAGCGCTCGGAAATTGAAGAGCTGCTGAAGGCGGGGAAGATCCGCGCGCTGGTGTGTACGTCGTCGCTGGAGCTGGGCATCGACATGGGCGCAGTCGACCTGGTGATCCAAATCGAGGCGCCGCCCTCGGTCGCGAGCGGCATGCAGCGCATTGGGCGCGCGGGACACCACGTAGGCGCAGCGAGCGAGGGCGTGATCTTTCCCAAGTACCGCGCGGATCTTGTCGCGTGCGCCGCTGTGACCCGGGCGATGCACGAGGGGCTGGTGGAGTCGACGCGCTATTTACGCAACCCACTGGATGTGCTGGCGCAGCAGATGGTGGCGACAGTGGCCCAGCCGCCGCGCATCTCTCGCGTGACGCGTTCGAAGAAAGAGCCGCCACCGCCGGCGGAGATCACCGTCGAGGATCTCTTCGCGATTGTGCGGAGCTCCGCGCCGTTTGCGGAATTGAGCCGCGGCGCGTTTGAGGGCGTACTCGATCTGCTGGCGGGACGCTATCCATCGGATGAATTTGCGGAGCTGCGACCGCGCGTGACATGGGACCGAGTGCGCAACCTGCTGACGCCGCGCGAGGGCTCGAAGATGCTGGCGATCCTGAATGGCGGCACGATTCCGGACCGCGGCCTGTATGGTGTTTTTCTTTCGGGAACCGAAGGGCGGCCGGTGCGCGTGGGTGAGCTGGATGAGGAGATGATCTTCGAGAGCCGCACGGGCGAGACCTTCATCCTGGGTGCGACGACGTGGCGCATCGACGAGATTACGCATGACCGCGTACTGGTGTCGCCGGCGCCCGGCGAGCCAGGGAAGATGCCGTTCTGGCATGGCGATACTGCGGGACGCCCGCTGGAGTTTGGACGTCGCATTGGCGCGCTGGTCCGCGAGCTGCGAGAGATGCCGCGCAACGCCGCGCTGTCGAGACTGGTGCGCGAGCACGATCTGGATCCGCAGGCAGCGGAAAATCTGCTGCGCTTCCTTGCCGATCAGGAGCTGGCAACGACGGCAGTGCCGGACGATCGCACCATCGTGATTGAGCGTGTACGCGATGAGCTGGGCGACTGGCGCGTCTGCGTACTGACACCCTTTGGCAGCCGCGTGCATGCACCGTGGGCCATGGCCATCAGCGGGAGGCTGCGCGCGAGCGGCCGCGGCGATGTGGAGACGATGTGGGCCGATGATGGATTTGTGCTGCGCTTTCCAGAGACGGATGCGCCGCCCGATCCGGAGCTGATCCTGCTCGATCCAGCGGAGGCATCGGAGCTGGTGCTGCGCCAGCTTGGCTCGACCGCGCTGTTTGCGGCGAAGTTTCGTGAGTCCGCGGCGCGTGCGCTGTTGTTGCCGCGACGTCGAGCGACAGGCCGTGCCCCGCTGTGGGCGCAACGCAAACGCGCGTATGACCTGCTGAGTGTGGCGGCACGATATCCGGCATTTCCGATGCTGCTTGAGGCGTATCGCGAATGCGTACGCGATGTCTTCGATATGCCGGCGTTCCTGGAGGTGCTGCGCTCGGTGAATGCGCGGACAACGCGGGTGCACGTGGCGGACTCGAAGACGCCGTCGCCGTTTGCGTCGTCGCTGCTGTTCAGCTACGTGGCGAACTACATCTACGACGGCGATGCCCCGCTGGCCGAGCGGCGTGCGCAGGCGCTCTCGATCGACCAGGAGCAGTTGCGCGAGCTGCTGGGCGATGCCGACCTGCGCGAGTTGCTGGATGCGGATGCGATTGTTGAGGTGGAAGAACAACTGCAGGCACTCACAGACAACCAGAAGGCACGCGGTGCGGACGGTATTCATGATCTGCTGCTGCGATTGGGCGACTTGAACCGTGCCGAGCTGTTACAACGGCTCGCGGCACCCGACGTGGCGATCCACACCGAGCGGCTGCTGCGCGCGCGGCGGCTGCTGGAAGTGAAGATCGCGGGCGAGAAGCGGCTGATCGCTGTCGAAGATGCGGCGCGTTATCGCGATGCGCTGGGGATTCCGCTGCCGCCGGGTTTACCGAACGCTTTGCTCGAGCCAGTGGCGCAGCCGGTGCTGGAGCTGGTGCGCCGCTTTGCACGCACACATGGGCCGTTCACCCAGGGCGAGGCAGCGAAGCGGTTTGGCCTCGACGCGAAGCCTGTCGACGCGGCGCTGCGCAGGCTGCTGCTGGATGGCCGTATTGTGGAGGGCGGCTTCCGTCCGGGTGGTGTCCACCGCGAGTGGTGCGATGCCGAGGTGCTGCGGCTGGTTCGAAGAAAGTCACTGGCGCGGTTACGAAAAGAAGTGGAGCCGGTAGAGCAGCAGATGCTCGCCCGGCTGAACACGCACTGGCAGGGCGTGCTGCAGCGCAGGCGCGGTCTCGATTCTCTGCTGGATACGATCGAAAGCCTGCAGGGCGCGCCGCTGCCGGCTTCGCTGCTGGAGACGGCAATCCTGCCGGCGCGGCTGGCGAACTACGCGCCGGGCCAACTGGACACGTTGATTGCCGCGGGCGAGGTGGTGTGGGTGGGGCTCGATCCGCTGGGGGAGCATGACGGCCGCATCGCGCTCTATCTGGCGGACCGGATGCGCACGCTGCTGCCGCCGGTGCGCCAGAATGCGCTGGCTGTAGTTGAGCCGACCGCGAAGGAGCAAGCGCTGGTGGAACAACTGGAGCGCGGCGGGGCGACGTTTTTTGCGCAACTGCACGACGCGCTGGGCGGCGGCTATCCAGGCGAGACGCTCGATGCGCTGTGGACTCTGGTATGGCGCGGCACGGTGACCAACGACACGTTTCACGCGCTGCGCGCCTACACGGCACGGCCGGTGGGCAGGCAGCCGAAGCGCGCGCATTCGAGCGGTGCGCAGGTGGCGGCATTTCGCTCGCGACGAACGACACCGCCCAGCGCGCAGGGGCGGTGGACGCTGGTGCCGCAGGCAGAGTCGGCCAAGGATGCAGCAGCGGTTACGAATTGGAGTCACGCGGTTGCGAATCAATTGCTGGTGCGCTATGGCGTGCTGACGCGCGAGAGCGTAGCGCAGGAGAACCTGCCGGGGGGCTTCAGCGCTGTCTACGACGTACTGAAGGCTATGGAGGAGAGCGGCCGGGTGCGGCGCGGGTATTTCGTCGCCGGCCTGGGGGCGACGCAGTTCGCGCTGCCCTCGGCAGTGGATCTGTTGCGTTCGCTGCGACAACAGGCGCGATTGGAGAAAGCGGAGATGGTGCTGCTGGCCGCGACCGATCCAGCAAATCCGTATGGCGCGACGCTGCGCTGGCCGGCGGCGGAGAATGCTTCGAGCGATGCAGCCGACTCCGACGGCCAACCGCGCAGCCTGACACGCAGTGTGGGGGCAAGCGTGGTATTGCGCAACGGCGAGATGGTTGCGTATCTGCGGCGCGGCAACCCGCAGTTGCAGGTGTTTCTTCCGGCCGAAGAGCCGGAGCGGTCGCAGGCGGCGCGTGACCTGTCGCAGTTCCTGGTGCATATAACGCAGGACGAGTTGCGGCAGCGCGAAGGCGATCGTGGCGCGGGACTGCTGATCTCGCAGGTCAATGGACAACCGACAGGTGCCCACTTTCTGGCGCGCTTCCTTCTGGATGCGGGCTTTCATGCGGCACCCAATGGATTCAATGTGCGCCGCGTGCCGGCGCTGGGACGTGAAGGAGCGGAGCCGTCCGCACCCGTCGAGGCCCAATAGGTGCCTGAGGGTGATACAATTTACCGTGCGGCGCGGGCGCTGGGCCAAGCTCTCGAAGACAAGTTAGTAACGCGCTTCGAGACCGCACTCGCGCCGCTTGCCAGCGTCGATGACGACACCCCCGTGGCTGGACGAATGGTCGAGAAGGTGGAGTCCCGCGGCAAATGGCTGCTGATCCACTTTTCGGGCGACTTGATCCTGGTCACCCACATGCTCATGTCCGGTTCGTGGCACCTCTACCGTGTTGGGGAGCGGTGGCAGCGCGCGCGGCGCGAGATGCGCGTAGTGGTGGCGACAAAGGAGTTCGAAGCGGTCGCGTTCAACGTGCCAGTCGCGAAATTTTATACGGCGACGACGCTGGCGCGAAATTCGGAGATTCCGAAATTGGGACCGGATCTGCTGGGTACGGAGTTTGCAGTTGAGGAAGCGAAGGGCCGTCTGCTGGCGCATGGCGATGAAGAGATCGCGAATGTGCTGCTGAACCAGCGCGTTATGGCTGGATTGGGCAACGTCTACAAGAGCGAGGTGCTGTTTGCCTGTGGCGTGCATCCCTTCCGGCTGGTGAGCACGCTGACGTCTGCCGAGATCGATTGCGTCCTCGACCGCGCGCATCGCTTTCTCGAAGCAAATGTGAAGGATGGCGCCGAGGGCGGGATGGTGACCTACACGGGGCTGCGACGCACGACGCGGAGAGCGGATCCGGGCGCGCGGCTGTGGGTGTACCGGCGGCAGGCGAAGGAGTGCCGGCGCTGCGGCGCGACGATCCTGATGCGCAGGCAGGGATCGGGTGCGCGCTCGACCTACTGGTGTCCCGTTTGCCAGCCGGAGTCGATACGCAAGATACGAGCCGAGGAAAATACGAGCTGACTAGATGCGGGGTGAGCTGTGCAGTGCTGCTTCCGTCATGACGAGCCCGTGCAGGTGGAGTGCGGCGTGCAGGTCGGGATCGTCCGCGGCGATGTCGGCGGCGGAGGTGTTGCGCAGTGGAAAGGGCTCGAAGATGGCCCAGTTCTCGATGGAGTGGCCGTAGCGGGAGCGATAACAGATGCCGTCGAGGCCTTGGCGGAAAACGATCAGCGAAGCCTCCTGGGTGAGCTGGCGCGGGTGGCCGGCCTGGAGCGTGGCGGCATCGATCTCCGCGAGACCGAGCGCGACCGCGGTGGAAGCGAGCTCACGGCGAAACAGGGAAATCCAGCCGGGGGCGTAGATGTCGGCGTACTCGCCCTGCGTCTGCGCGATGCCGATGAGCCGGCCGGCGAGCCAACCGGCAGGGACCGTGGCGAGCGGGGTGAAGTCGTCCTCGCCTTCGATCTCGGCAAACTCGGCCAGCAGAGTGAGGTCGGGACGGAAACGGGCAAGCGTTTCGAGAAAGCAGCCGAGCCGCTGGCTGGAGGTATAGATGACGCGATAGTAGGCCTGCGGGTCATCGAAGCGGTTGCCAAAGGTCCCATCGGAGTGGGCGTGGGCCCAGTCGGGCGGCAGCCAGGGATCCGGCCAGCGTCCGATACGGTGGATGGGCTCTTCGGCAACGCGCACTTCGCGAGGCCGAGTATCGAGCGGCACGGGTACAGGGGCAGGGGAAGGGGATAAGGGGTCGGGGGACAATGGGGAGTATACCGTTTCCACAAACGCTGGGGCCCGGTCAACAGTGTACGAGGAGCAGCTCCCCTGAAGGCCGTCCACCGTTAGTTCTCGGAAAAGATCTAAGGCTGCGGCACGGGGCCGCGGCGTCTTAGCCTCCGGCGAGGAAGGCGCGGGCGGCGCGCAGTATCTCTGGCGCGACGACGTGCAGATCGCCCTCGCGCATCAGCCGCAGGGGAACGCGGTCGCCGAGTTCCGGGTTCACTCCGGTCATCCACGCCTGGACCACGGCGGCTGTGTCCTGTTCGCGCAGAGTGCGTGCCACCTGAAAAGCAAAGCGCAGGCGCTGCTCGGCGTCGCCGTAGATTTCGCCGCCGGCCATCCAGCGGTCCACAGCGCGGACGTCCTTCACCTTCGCAATGTAGGCGGTAAGCTTGCGGCCGAGAATCTCGACCAGCCGGCTGACGATCTCGGTGGTGGGCAGGCGCAGCGATTCCCGGTGCGCGGCGAGATCGGGGCGGGGCATTGCCATCACGGCCATGACGGAATCCTCCTGACGGACTCAGTATCGCATGGATGGCGGCTAATTACCATGTAAATCCCAGTTATTTTACCGGCATATGGCGAGCCAATTACTGCGGACTCTGCTGCTGCTGATCTTGCTGTTGCTGCTGATCGTCCTTCTTGCCGCCGCCAAAGAGACGGCTGAAGAAGCCGCGCTTTTTGGCCTTGGGCTTTTCCTGATCGCCATTCTGGGCATTCTCCGTCCCCGGGCCCCCGGGCTGCTGTGGTTGGCCGGGCGGCAGGACGGTGGGGCCGCTGCGCGGGGGAAGCGGCTGGGGCGGCGCACCCATGCCAAAGAGCTTCTGGAAGAAGTTCCGCTGGTCGCCGTTGGGGTGGGAGCAGGTGTTGTTGGGCGCGGTGCCGTCGAGGAAGGCGGCGTAGTAGTCCTCGGGGCAGGTGGGGTCGGCAAGCAGGTTGGTGTTCTTGTCGAGCTTCACCAAATTCACGCCCTGCGGGATGGGGAAATCGCGAGTATCCGAGTATTGCGGAAGCTCGACGGCCCGCTTCATGAACTCGGCCCAGATGGGGGCGGCCGCATGCGCGCCTTCGAGCTTGATGTCGGAGTAGTCGTCGTTGCCCACCCAGATGATGCAGATGAGGTTGGTGGTGTAGCCGGCGAACCAGGCGTCATGCGAAGTGCCGGTCTTACCGGCGGCGGGCGCCATGAAGCCGCGGCTGCGGGCACCCGCGGCGGTGCCGGCGTTCAACACGTTCTGCAGCATGTTGGTGGTGAGATACGCGACGCGCGGGTCGAGGATGGGTTTGGTGTCCGGCTGGTGGTCGCTGATGGGGTCCCCGTTGGTCGCGCGGACGGAGGCAATCTCCCAGGGAATGATGCGGGTGCCATTGTTAGCGAAGGTGGTGTAGGCGCCCGCCATGTCGACCGGCGTAGCATCGTACGCCCCAAGTGCGACGGCTGGCGTGCCCTGCGCGGAGCGGATGCCGGCATCGCGCGCCAGGGCGGCGACGTTGTCGTAGCCAACCATCTGGGCCAGCTCGACGGTGGCGTTGTTCAGCGAATACTGCAATGCGTAACGCGCCGTCACCTCACCCAGACCGTGGTGGCCGTAATTGCGCGGCGCATAGCCGCCCTCGAAGGTGGTGGGGTCATTGTTCAGCAGGGTGACCTCGGTGAAGAGACCGTGGCGCAGCCCGGGGTCGGTGGGGACGGGAGTGCCGTTCGGCGGGGTCGCGCCGTTCTGTGGATCGCCGACAACGCCGCTGTCGGGATTGCCATTGGCGGCGGTCTCCACCACGGCGGGCGGCGTTGAGAGCTGCGTGCCGGCGAGCGAAGTATTGAAGGCCGCGGCGTAGACGAAGGGTTTGAAGATTGACCCAGTAGGCCGGTGGGCGATGGCGTGGTCGAGCTGGGAGATGCCGTAGTTGCGGCCGCCAACCAGTGCCAGCACCTCACCGGTGTGCGGGTTGAGCGCTACCAGCGCGACCTGCGGTGTAGCGATAGTCTCGGGGTGTTTGGCCCGCGCGCGGCGTTTTGCGACCAGATCGTCGACCGTCTTCATGCCTTCCGCGACGGACTCGTTGGCGACCTCCTGCAGATCAGGATCGAGCGAGCTATAGACGCGGAGGCCCTGCGAGCTGTACTGCTGCTCGCCATAGCTGCGGACGATCTGGTCGTGCACGATGTCGATGAAGTAGGGAGCGAGGCCGCCGTCGATGGTACCTGGCGCGAGGCGCAGCGGCTCCTGGCGCGCGGCTTCGGCCTGGGCCTCGGTGATGTCATGCGTTTCGACCATGGCGACGAGCACGACGTTGCGGCGCGCGATGGCGCGCTTGCCCTGGTGATGGTAGGGGTTCAGGGCGCTGGGCTGCTGAATCATGCCGGCCAGCAGCGCGCATTCGGCCAGATCGAGCTGACGGACGTCCTTGCCGAAGTAGGCCTGGGCTGCCTCGCCGAAGCCGTAGATCCCGAACGATCCCTGCTGGCCGAGCGGGATTTCGTTGGCATACATCTCGAAGATCCGCTGCTTGGTGTAGCGGTGCTCGAGCTGAAAGGTGATGGCGACTTCAATGAGCTTGCGCTTGATGTGGCGCGCCGGCGAGAGGAAGATGCCGCGCGCAAGCTGCATGGTGAGGGTGGAGGCGCCGCCACGGTAACGGCGGTCGCCGATCAGATCGTGGTAGGTCCAGCCGAGCAGGGAGTAGTAATCCACACCGCCGTGGGAGAAGAAGCGCCGGTCCTCGATGGAGGTGACGGCCTGGACCAGCGCGGGTGGCAGCTCGCCGTAGGTAACGATGCGGCGCTTGGCGCGGTTCGCGCCCTCGGAGAGCGAGGTGATGAGCTGCGGCTCGAGCTCATAAGCGGAGAGCTGCTGGTTGGCATCGCCCGAGATGCTGGTGACCATGCCGCTGTCGAAGGAGATGGTCGCGCCTTCCTGCGAGTGGTAAGACTGCGCGCCGGGATGCACGGCAATACTTTCCCCTCGCAGTTCGTAAGTGCCCATGGGCGAGGCGCTGCTGCCGCCGTCGGTGTAGCCAGCCGAGCGCAATTGCTGGGCGATGGAGGGGGCAGTGAGCTTCTGCCCAACGCGGACCTCGCGCGGGGCGGCGTAGATGCGCGGCGTCTGGTTGAAGAGCGGCTTCTGCATGCGCTCGTCCACCACCTGCTTGTACTTGTTGGAGTAGTAGCTGAAGGTGATGCCAAGGATGAGCAGCGTGAAGGTGCAGACGATGCAGACGACGATCAGCACCGTCTCCCAGAGGGGCTTTTCGGCGATGCTGAGGTTGGGCGGGAGCTTTAGTTTGACTGCCAAGGTTAAAAATTTCCTGACCGTGCCTGCCGCCGAGTGGAGAGCCGTTCGGGCGCGAGCCAGCGGACTAAGATCGAGATTGGGCAAGGCATCCTGATGGTTTAACGTCAGCGGAGCGAGCTTTGCGCAGTCCGCTGACGCAACGTTCCCTATGATACGCGGCGCAGCAGGGGCGTATGGCGTGGCCAGCCAGGTACATCGGCCTGAGGCCCGCGGCTGTCAAAGGCAAACAGGTCAGGACAAACAGCTTAGGACAGCGGAACCAGTGCGCGCAGGGTGTCTGCCACTTCGCCCAGTGGGAGGTCGCGGGTGGCGGATTTATCTCCCGCCGTGGCGCGGGCGACCAGCTCCACCAGACCCTCGGCGGCCTTCTTCCCAACATTAATGCGATAGGGGATGCCGATCAGGTCGGCGTCCTTGAACTTGACTCCGGCGCGCTCGTCGCGGTCGTCGAGCAGGACGTCGAATCCGGCGGCTTCGAGGTCGCGGGCGACCTGTTCGCCGGCACTCAGCAGTGCCGCGTCGGCGATGTTGGTGACGGTGACGACGACATCGAAGGGTGCGATGGAGGGCGGCAGCCAGAAGCCGTTGGCATCGTTCGACTGCTCGATGGCCGAGGTGAGGATGCGCTCCATGCCGATGCCGTAGCAGCCCATAATGGGCATGACTTCCTTGCCGTTGGCGTCGAGAACGCGTGCGCCCATCGATTCCGAATAGCGGTAGCCGAGCTTGAAGATGTGGCCGATCTCGACCGCCTTGCCGATTTTGAGCGGTGCATCGCAGTTGGGGCAGCCCTCGCCTTCGACGGCGTCGCGGACATCGGCGGTGGCGGTCGGCGTGAAGTCGCGGCCGGGCGTGACATTGCGGAAGTGATAGTCGAGCTCGTTAGCGCCGGCGACCAGGTTGGTGCGGCCTTCGAGTGCGTTGTCCAGCACGATCGTGAGGCCGTCGCCCAGAGGCGTCTTTGCGGCGG
>JAUTWX010000232.1 GCA_030838385.1 Acidobacteriaceae bacterium | reverse complement strand
GCAGCTCTTCGAAGCGCGGCGCGTCGGCGGGACGGCAGAGGATGGTCAGGAGCGTGCCGATGCGGCCCTTCTTCATGACGACGGAAGCGGCCATGGCGTCGAGCGCGCCGTGCTCGAGGGCGAGCTGAGTGGCGTGCGCGACGATCTGCGGGCTGAGATCGTCGATGGCGCACTCCAAGATGCTGACGGTCTCGCGCGCGACGGCGTTGTCGCTCTGAGGGATGGATTCGCCGATGCTGATACGCAGGACGTTGGGGAAGCGCGCGGGGTTGCGCATCCCGGCTCCGTAGCCGATGTGTTCGAAGGCCGCGGTGGGTCGTGCGAAGTCGCAGCCGAGCGCGCGGAGTAGCGCTGCGCCGGTAGGGGTGACTAGCTCCATCGCCGGGCCTTCGCTGTAGGTGGGAATGCCGCGGAGGAGCGACGCGGTGGCAGGCGCGGGCACGGGAAAGCGGCCGTGGGCGCAGTCGACGAAGCCGCTGCCTACATTGACTGGCGAGCAGTACCAGCGCTCGACGTGGAGCGACGTGAGGCCGACGGCGGCGCAGGTGATGTCGACGATGGCATCGACGGCCCCGACTTCGTGGAAGTGCACCTGATCGAGGGGAACATTGTGGATGGCGGCTTCGGCCTGGCCGAGGAGTTCGAAGGCGCGAAGAGCGAGGGCGCGAGCCTCGGCCGGCAGCGGCGCGGATTGCAGGATGGCGCGGATGGCCGGCAGGTTGCGGCCATGCTGGTGCGTATGACCCGACGTGTGTTCGTGGTCGTGCGTGTGTTCGTGGTCATGCGTGTGCGGATGATCGTGATCATGATCGTGCGAGTGGGAGTGGGCATGGTCGTGCGCGGCGTCGTGGCCGTCGCGGTCATCGTGATTGTGAGGCGCGTCGGCATCCTGGCCTTCGACCAGCACGCGCGCTTTGCGGGCGCTGATGCCGCTGCGGTCTACAGAATCGAAGACGAGGGTTGCGCCTAGATTCAGTGCGGCGGTGGTCTGCTGAAGGAGCGCAACGGGGACGCCGGCGTCGACCAGGGCGCCGAGGAGCATGTCACCGCTGAGGCCGGCGAAGCATTCGAGATAGCCAATGCGCATGGTTATTTTCTCTGATGCGGTTACTTGCCCTGGCCGGTGAGAACGGCCAGCGGCAGCACCTCGTTCATGGAGCCGGAACGGTAGCCGTCGCAGTCGACGGCGGCGTACTGGAAGCCGGCAGCGCGGACGGCGGCACCGATGCGATGAAGCATCTCGCGGTTGAGGGCGGCGTCCATCTCCTCCGGCGCGAGCTCGACGCGGGCGACGGCGCCGTGGTGTCGCACACGGAAGCGGCGCAGTCCGAGCGCGGCGAGTGCGTCCTCTGCGCGCTCGACTTGTTCCAGCACCTCGGGCGTGACGCGACGGCCGTACTCGATACGCGAGGAGAGGCAGGCGGAAGCGGGCTTGTCCCAGACGTCGAGAGCGGCGGCCTGGGCGAGGACGCGGACATCGTCTTTGCTCAACCCCGCTTCGGCAAGTGGCGCTTGTACGGCATGTTGCGAAGCGGCCTGCTGTCCGGGGCGGTAATCGCGGGTGTCATCGGCGTTGAGGCCATAGACGACGTGCGCGATGCCGCGGGTGGTGCGCTCGCGCTCGAGGACGGTGAAGAGCTCGTCCTTGCAATGGAAGCAGCGGGTAGCGTCGTTGCGCGCGTAATCCTCGCTCGCGAGCTCGGCGGTGGCGACGGTGACCAGCGGAATCGATTGCGAGGCAGCGAAGGCGACGGCCTCCCGCAGGTGACGGCGGGAGAGCGAGGCTGAATCCGCGATGATGGCGAGCATGTTGCTGCCGAGGACGGTGTGGGCGGCATGCGCGAGATAGGCGGAGTCGACACCGCCGGAGTAGGCAACGATGACGCTTGCGAGCTCGTGCAGCCGGCGATGGAGTGCGTCGCGCTTCGCCGCCAGTTCGATGGAGAGGCCGGCGGCTTGCGCATTCGGAATTGGGTTGGCGGACATGGGCTCTTCTCTTGTACTAACCCAAGTATTGCGGATTGTGGACGGTGCCGTCGAACATGTTGGAGGTCTTGTACTTCTCGTATTGTCCGGCGACGGCCGCGTTGGCGGTTTTGGCGAGCAGCGCGGTCATAGCCTCGTGCGGCATGGGGCGGAAGCTGCGCGCGAGGGTGAGAGCCTGGTTGAGGATCTGCATGGAGTCGCAGCCGGTGATGGTGAGGGAGACGGGCAGGCTCATAGCGTAGTGCAGGCATTCGACTGCGGAGGCTGTATTGCTGCCCAGGATGAGGCCATTGCCAATGGGCTTCATGCCGAGGATGCCCATGTTGTGTTTGCGCGCGACAGGCAGGACCTTGGTGGTAAAGCTGTCGTAGTGCGCATCCATCACGTTGAGAGGCATCTGCACGGTGTCGAAGGTGAAGTTGTGGCGATCGGCGGTTTCGATCATGCTGAGGTGAATCTCCGGGCTCTTGTGGCCGGTGAAGCCGATGTAGCGAATCTTGCCTGCCTTCTGCGCCTGCTTGAGCACATCGACGACGTAGCCGGGGCGGAAGGCCTGCTCGGGGTCAGCGGGGCGGATGACTTCGTGGATCTGCAGGAGGTCGATGTGATCCGTCTGCAGACGCCGGAGGGAATCTTCGAGCTGCTTCTGGGCGGCGGCAGGGGTACGGCCGTCGATCTTGGTCATCAGGAAAGCCTTCTGCCGATAGCCGTCCCGGAGGGCCAGACCCATGCGGCGCTCGCTTTCGCCGTCATTGTAGTCCCAGCAGTTGTCGAGGAAGTTGACGCCGGAGTCGAGGCCGGTGCGGATGATGCGGATGGCATCTGCCTCGGAAAGCTGGGGCGCGCCGATGTGATAGCCGCCAAGGCCAATGATGGATACGGACTGGCCGGTGCGGCCGAGGGTGCGGCGGGGAATCTCGCCGGGGGCGGCGACGGCTTCTTCGCGCAGGGCGACAAGCGCGGCGAGGGCCGCGGCGGACTTCAGGAAATCGCGTCTCTCCATGATTGCACCTCCTTGGCTATCCGATGCAGCTTGAACCAACATGGCCGCTTTGCGTGCTGCGCCGCGCAGATTAGGCTTAGAAGGGAAAGCCGCGTTGAGAACGATCCCCTTCTTCCGAGCCAGCACCCCGCTGACGCCTGCCGAACGGCTGGCCAAGCGACACCTTATCTTCAAGGATACGCTTGCGCTGCTCAGTATTTTTGCTGCGACCTGTGTGCTGGCGTTGTTGACCTGGCTGATCTTCCGCTCCTATTCACAACATCAAAGCGATGCGGCGGCGCGCTGGAAGCGGCGGGGCGAGGATGCGCTGAGGCATAACAATGCCCAGGCCGCGGTCTACGACCTGCGGACGGCGCTGGGCTATGGGCAGGATGATCGCACCACCGAGGTGGAGCTGGCGGGGGCGCTGGCCCAGGCCGGCCAGCTGCAGGAGGCGGCGGTCTACTTCAACACGCTGTGGGAGAAGGAGCCGGGAGACGGGGAGATCAACCTGCAACTGGCACGGCTGGTGGCGCGGCAGGGACAGGCGGCTGCTGCGTTGGAGCACTACCACGCGGCGATCTACGGCGTGTGGGAGGGAGACGGAGCGATTCGCCGGCGGCAGGTGCGGCTGGAACTGGTGCGCTACCTCATCCAAGAGAAAAAGTTCGGCGATGCGCGGGACGAATTGCTGATCGCGGCGGGCAATGACACGACCACACCGGGCCTGCTGGAGGTGGCGGGAATGCTGGCGGAGGCACATGCTCCGGCGGATGCGCTGCACATCTATCACGAGGTGGCAGGGCGGCGGCCGGTCGTGGTGCAGGCGCTGGAGGGCACGGGGCAGATGGCGTTCGCGCTGGCGAGGTACAGGACGGCGCGGACTTATCTTGACCGCGCGCTGAATGCGAGCAGTGCCGCGCATCCGCTGATGGACCGCGCGCTGGTGGAGAAGAATCTGCGGATTGCAAATGCAGTGATGGCAATCTATCCGTCGCCGGAGCTGCCGCAGCGGGAGAGGCTGGTGCGCGTGGTGCGAGCATACAACGTGGCACGCAAGCGCTATACGGCCTGCGCGAACGGTGCGGCAGGGCAGAACAGCACGCCGCAGAACGGCAGCACACAGATACAGAACAATGACCAGATGGCCGCATTGGGGAATCGCTGGCAGAGTGCTCGTCCGCGGCTGACGGTGGCCGCGCTGGTGGATAGCGCGCAACTGGAGCAGGCTACGACGCAACTGGTATACGACACCGAACAGGTGACGGAGCGCGTTTGTGGAGAACCGACGGGCGAGGACGACGGCTTGCTGCGTATTGCGGCTTCGCCGGACACCATCGATCAGTAAAAGAATCGACCAGTGAAGAATCGATCAGTAATGAACAGAGCGTAATGAACAGAGCGAAATGAGCAGAGCGCGATGAGCAGAACGACAGGTATGCGGGGCGCATGAGCACGACAGAGACGACTGCGCAGTCGAAGACGGCGACCGAGGCGACCTCCGTGCCCGAGCATGAGGCTGCGGAGATGATGCCTCCGATTGAGCCGTTGCAGATGTCGCAGATCGACATGCTGAAGATTGCGCCCACGCGCGACGAGCGGTTGTTCCTGGTGCTGTCGATCTTCATCGGCATCATCTCCGGGCTGCTGGTGGTGAGCTTCCGGGTGGCGATCAACTGGATCCAGGCGCTTACGCTGGGGTCTGCGCCTCAGGCAGGGCTGCTGCGGCTGATCTTTGTTCCGGTCATCATGGGCGCAGTGGTGGCGGCGCTGGTGCAATTCTTTTTTCCGGCGGCACGCGGCAGCGGCGTGAACCAGACCAAGGCCGCGCTCTACATCTATAACGGCTACATCTCGTTCAGGACGGTGATCGGGAAGTTCATCACGTCGGCGTTGGCGCTGGGCGGCGGATTCTCCCTGGGACCGGAGGATCCATCGCTGCAGATCGGCGCGGGTGTGGCTTCGGTGATCAGCCGCAGGCTGGGGATGAGCCGGCAGCGGCTGCGGCTGTTCGCACCAGTGGGTGCGGCTGCGGGACTGGCGGCTGCTTTCAACGCGCCGATCTCGGCGATTCTGTTTGTCATTGAAGAGGTCATCGGCCGGTGGAGTGCGGCGGTGCTGGGCTCGGTGGTGCTGGCGGCGATCTCAAGCGTGGTGGTGGCGCGGCGCTTCTGGGGATCGGAGCCGATGTTCCAGATTCCCTCGGTGACAGTGACGGACTCGCGCGAGCTGCTGGCGTATGCGGTGCTGGGCGTGATCGGCGGCCTGGCGGCGAGCATCTTTTCGCGCGCGCTCGGCTACTTGCGGCCACGGCTGCGCAATCTGCCACGCTGGACATTCTTTGTGCAGTCGCCGGTGGCCGGGCTTTGTGTGGGGCTGATCGGCTTCTTTGGATTTCCGCAGGTCATGGGTCCGGGCTACGAAGTGATGGACCACGCGATGCACGGACAGTTTCTCTGGACGACTTTGCTGGCGCTGGCGTTCCTGAAGATCCTGGCGACGACGCTTTCGTTTTCCAGCGGCACGCCCGGCGGAATGTTTGCGCCGACGCTGTTCATCGGCGCGATGCTGGGCGCGTCCATCGGCACATTCGAGAAGATCCACTTCCCTAACCTGCACATCACGGTCGGCGCATACGCGCTGGTGGGCATGGGGGTGCTGTTTGCGGCCTTCCTGCGCGTTCCGCTGACATCTGTCTTCATGGTGCTGGAGGTGAGCGGCAACTATTCGATCATCCTGCCGGTGATTCTGGCGAACACGATTGCGTATCTCGTGTCACGCAGTCTGCAGCCTTCCGCGATCTTTGAGGTGTTCACGCATCAGGATGGGCTGGACCTGCCTTCGATGGAGGAGCAGCGGGAAGAGGTTGTGCTGCATCTGGAGGACGCGCTGCGTCCGTTGTCTGTGCCGGTGATTGACGCGAATGCTACGTTGAGCGCTGCCCTGGCGGAGCTGGACGCGAAACATGCGGATGTCTTCCTGATCAGGCTGCCGGGACATGCGTGGTATTCGATGACGCGGGCGGAGCTGGGCTCGCTGGCTGCGGTGAGTGCGCCGGAGACGGTGGTGGCCAGCGTGCTGAAGCCCGACCGCATTCCCCTGCTCTTTCCCGATCTGCCGCTTGATTCGGCGCTGCCGCACCTGGCGCGCTGGCCGATCCTGCCTATCCAGAACCGCGCCAGCCGTGGTGCGATTGAAGGCACGGTGACCTTGTCGGACGTGCTCTCCCGCTACCAGGCGACGTGAGGCTACGTTCTATTGACAGCCGGAGCAGTGTGGCACACTGGGGAGACGTGCGTAACCAGATAGCAACAAGATGAACCTGAACCAGCGATTGATTGCCGGGTTGTTGCTGCTGGTGGCCCTGGTCACCGCGGTTGCCGTGCTGACCGTAAGCGCGCTGCGCGGAAACGCGGCGCACGGACTGGCGCATACCGCGACAGTGGTGGCGTGGATCGCGATCCCTTCGGCCATCTGCATCGCCATTGGGTTTGCGATGGCTGTGCTGCATCCACTGCGCCGTGCAGCGGAGCAGGTGCGGGCCATTGGACAGGGCAACCTGGAGCAGCGGCTGGAGTGGAGCGCGGATGACAGTCTGGGGCAGATCGCGAACGACGTGAACCGCATGGTGGTGCACGTGCGCGATCTGCGCGAGACGGAGTTCGGGCGGAAGCAGATGGAGCACCAGCTCTCCGATGCGGTGGTGCAGTCGATCTTCGAGCCGGTGATCGTGACCGATGCACGCGGCCAGGTGCTGAAGTTGAATACGGCGGCAGAGCAACTGCTGGGCGAGGCGACGGGCAACCCTGTGGCGCTGGAAGACACGCCGGGCGGACAAAAGATATTGAAAGCGGTGCGCGACGCCGTCTCCATGCAACGGCCAGTGGCGCACGAAGGCGAAGCGGCGCTGCTGCCGATGTGGATTGGGCAGGCAGAGCGCAGCTACCGGCTGCGGACGACCCCGATCCGCGACACGGACGGCAAGCTGCTGGGTGCGGTGAGCGTCTTGGAAGATGTGACCGAGCTGCAGGACCTGGACCGCTTCAAGACGCGCTTCATCGCGGTGGCCTCGGATAAGCTGCGCACGCCGCTGGAGCAATTACGGCTGGCGCTGTACTCGCTGACGAAGGGTTTTGCCGGCGATCTGCGGCCACTGCAGAGTGATCTGATCAACGGTGCGCAGGAAGAGGCCGAGCGGCTGAACGACCTGATGGCGGACCTGATCGACGTGGCCGAGCTGGACACCGGCCGCCGCGAATTGCGTATGGAGCGGCTGCGGCCTATCGACATTCTGCGCGATGCCGCGCTGCGCTTTCAGGAGGAGGCGCGCAAGCGCGATGTGCAAATCCAGATTGAGGCGTTCAGCGATCTCTCGCCGATCCACGGCGACCGACGCGCGCTGAAGAGTGTGATGGACAACCTGCTGTCGAATGCACTGCGCTTCACCCCGCCGAAGGGCACCATTGTGCTGCAGGCGGAGGAGCAAAAGAAGCGAGTGCAGTTCTTCGTGCGGGATTCGGGCATTGGCATTGAGCCGGAACGGCTGAAGCGCATCTTTGGAAGATTCGTGCAGGGCGCGCGCTCCCCAGATGAGGTGCGCGGTGCTGTGGGCAGCGCGGGACCCGATGGAACCGGGCTAGGCCTGGCGCTGGTGCGGCGGCTGATCGAGCTGATGAATGGGCAGGTATCCGTGGAGAGCCGGTTAGGCCACGGCACCACCTTCAGCTTCACGCTGCCGCTGGCGCCGACGCGGCTCTCACGGCACGCTATCGAGGTGGGCTGAGATGAGCGAGCCGATGCAGAGCCCCTTGCCTGATCCGAATCAGCCGGCCGACTTTGTTTCGCAACCCGATCCGGCGGATCGCGCGCTGCCACCCGAACCAGCGAAGCTGAAGATCTATCTTGGCGCGGCGCCTGGGGTGGGCAAGACCTACCAGATGTTGGAAGATGCGCACCTGATGCGCAAGCAAGGCATCGATGTGGTGATCGGCTTTGTGGAGCCGCACAAGCGCGCCGATACCGAGGCCATGGTCCGCGACCTGGAGGTGATTCCGCAGCGCGCGATTCCCTACCGCTCGGTCGTGCTGCATGAGATGGACCTGGCGGCCATTCTGGCGCGGCATCCGCAGGTCTGCATGGTGGATGAACTGGCGCATACGAATGTGCCGGGCTCGAAGAACCGCAAGCGCTACGAGGACGTATTGGAGCTGCTGGACGCAGGCATCGATGTGATGACCGCGGTAAACGTGCAGCACCTGGAGACATTGAACGACGCGGTGGCACGCTCCGCGAACACAACGATCCGCGAGACCGTGCCGGACAGTCTGCTGAAGCGGGCGGACGAGATCGTGAACGTGGACCTGACGGTGGAGGAGCTGCGCTCCCGCCTGCGCCAGGGAAAGATCTACGCCCCGGACAAGATCGAGCAGTCGCTGGCGAATTTCTTCCGCAAAGGAAATCTGAACCTGCTGCGCGAGCTGGCGCTGCGCACGACGGCGGCGGAAGTGAGCTCGCAGGCGGCGGACTACCGGCGGTCGCAAGGGCTGGAGCAGGCCCCGATTCCGGAGAAGGTGATGGTGTGCCTGTCGCCGCGGCCGGGCACGGACCGGCTGCTGCGCGCGGGGGCACGGATTGCGTCGCGGCTCTCGACCATCTGGTACGCGGTGCGGGTGGAGACGCCGGATGACGAGACTTCCGATCCGGAGGGCAAACATCGCATGGAGGAGTACCAGCGGCTGGCGCGCGACCTGGGCGCGAAAGTGGTGGTGCTGAAGGACAAAAAAGTGTCGAATGCGCTGATTCAGTTTGCCAAGCAGGAAGGGATCTCGCATGTGGTCTTCGGTCAGTCGGCACGCTCGCGGATGGATATTTTGCTGCGCGGCTCGGTCATCAACCGCTTCCTCGCCGAGGTGCGCGATGTGACGGTGCAGGTCGTACCGATGCAGAAGCCTCGGCGCCTGGAAGCGAAATAACAAGCAAGCCTCAATACAAACCAAGGGAGAAATACATGGCAGATGTAAATGTGACGATCACGGCAAGGCCCAACGGACCGCTGCGCGTGGAGGGACCGATCCGGCTGATCGACGTAGATGGCACGGAGATCAACCTGGAGGGCAAGCCCGCGGTGTCGCTGTGCCGCTGTGGGGCATCGACGAAGAAACCGTTCTGCGATGGAACGCACTCGAAGATCGGCTTCCAGGCGGCGGAGGCGGCGGTGGCGGCCGAGCAGAAGGCGGCCGAGCAAAAGTAGTCTCGGGAGAAGGCGTTGCACGATTCTCTTGACAGAAATCTTTGCCGGGCAGAAGCTGACCCTGCCCGGCGCGGCGATCTATCAGCAAGCCAGCCGCGCGCAAGAGGAGAACCACCGATGATAAGAGCCAGCCGATGGATCCGGATCGCCTGCCTGCCCGTAGCCCTTGCCGCCAGCATGCTGATGACGCATGGGAATGCGCAAACGGCGAGCAACACCAAGAGCACCAATACGAAGCCCGCCGCAACCGCGCAAGCGAATCTGGTCGACCTGAACTCTGCCAGCATTGATCAGCTCAAGGCTCTGCCGGGCGTGGGCGATGTCTATGCACAAAAGATCGTCGATGGACGCCCGTATGCGAAGAAGACCGACCTGGTGACCAAGAAGATCGTGCCGGCGGCAACGTACAAGAAGTTTTCCAGCATGGTGATCGCGAAACAGAAATAGCTTCGAGTTGAAGGGCCGCCCACGCAGCGAGGAAAAATCGCAGCCGATGGCGGCCCTTTCTATTTGTCTAGAGGGCATAATGGCGGGATGCGATCGTCGCTTGCCCGTCTGTTCTTCTCTGCCCTTTCTTTCCTCGCGACTCTCGTGCCTTCATATGCGGCGCCGTTTGAACAGAAGTTCACGCTGGACGAGGTGATGAGCGCGCCTTTCGTCTCCGACATGACAGCAGCCCCCGCGGGTGCACGTGTGGCCTGGATTGCGAACGATCAGGGCAGGCGGAATATCTGGGTAGCGCAGCTTGGATCGCACGCGAGCGCGCAGCAGATCACGCATTACACCGAGGACGATGGACAGGAGATCAGCGGGCTGGCGTGGTCGGCGGATGGGGAGTGGCTGGCTTACACGCGCGGCGGTGATGCTGAGTGGCCGGAGCGTCCTGCGCCAAACCCCGCGCTGCTGACTGCGGGTGTGAAGCAGGAGATGTGGCTGGTGTCTGTGAGTGGGAAAGATGCGAATGGCGGGACGGCGCGAGATATCGGCGAGGGGCACGGGGGGACGATTTCTCCACGGGGCGACGTCATTGCCTATCTGCTGCATGGGCAGATCTGGACGGTAAATCTAAAAGACGCGGGCAGCCTGAAGGACGCAGCAGCGAAGCCGCGGCAGTTGTTGCAGGCGCGCGGCGAGGAGCAGGATCTGCGCTGGTCGCCGGACGGTAGCGCGCTCGCGTTTGTCAGCGCGCGCGACGATCACAGCTTTGTCGGTGTGTACCGCTTTGCGACGAAGACGCTGGAGTATCTGGCGCCCGGCACGTATTCCGATAGCAATCCGGTGTGGTCTCCGGATAGCAAGCACGTTGCGTTTGTGCGGCAGCCGCTCGAATCGGTGTATGCGCTGCGCTGGCTGCGCGAAGCGGAGCCCTGGTCGATTTGCGTCGCCGATGCGCAGAACGGTGCAGGACGCGAGGTGTGGCGCGCGGAACGCGGCGCGGGGAGCATCTTTCACGAAACCAACGGTGCGAGCCAACTGTGGTGGAGCGCGGATGGAAAGATCGTCTTTCCGTGGGAGCGCGGCGGCTGGACGCACCTGTATGCGGTGCCATCGAATGGCAGCGAGGCAACGCTGCTGACGCCGGGCGAGTTTGAAGTGGATCGTGTTGCGTTCAGCGTGGACCGCAAGCGCATCGTCTATTCCGCGAATCAACATGGCAGCGATCCCCTGGATGAAGACCGTAAGCACCTGTGGAGCGTAACGCCCGAGGGTGGCGCACCGCAGGCGCTGACGCACGGCGATGGCATCGAGACGGAGTCGGCGATTGCGTCGGATGGCACAGTGGCACTGGTGCGCATGGATGCGCGTGTGCCCGCACGCGCCGCGGTACTGGAGGCGAGCGGACCGCGCGATCTGGCGCCGCAGACGATTCCTACAGATTTTCCGGCGGCGAAGCTGGTGGTTCCGCAGCAGGTGATCTTCAGCGCCGCGGATGGCATGCGGATCCATGGGCAGCTTTTTCTTCCCGCTGATGGCAACGCGAAGCATCCGGCGGTGGTGTTCTTCCATGGCGGCTCGCGGCGGCAGATGTTGCTGGGCTGGAATCCGATGGGCTATTACTCGAATGCGTATGCGATGAACCAGTACCTGGCGAGCCGTGGCTATGTGGTCCTGTCCATCAACTATCGCAGCGGCATCGGCTACGGACTGAATTTCCGGCAGGCGCTGCACTTTGGTCCGGGAGGCGCGAGCGAGTACAACGACGTGATCGGCGCGGGACTCTATCTGCGAAGCCGCACGGATGTGGACGGGAAACGGATTGGCGCGTGGGGCGGCAGCTATGGCGGATATCTGACGGCGCTGGCGCTGGCGCGCGGTTCGGATTTGTTTGTGGCCGGCGTGGACCTGCACGGGGTGCACGATTGGAGCCTGGAGGTGGATTTGTGGAAGCCGTCATCCGAATTCACATGGGACCGGGCTGCTGCGTCCAAGCTGGCGTGGGATTCGTCGCCAATGGCATCGCTGGACACGTGGCGCTCGCCAGTGTTGCTGATCCAGGGCGACGACGACCGCAACGTGTTGTTTGCGCAGACAGTGCGGCTTGCGAATGCGCTGCGCGCGCGCGGGGTGCCGGTGGAGGAGCATGTATTTCCGGATGAGATCCACGATTTCCTACTGCATCGGGACTGGCTGACGGCGTACCGGCTGGGTGCGGATTTTTTTGACCGGAAGCTGGGCGAGCCAGCTAAGTAGACACGGCGGCTGGGCGGCCGAAAGGCCCTTCCTTGTGTTGCGACAGCCCGCCTGTTAGTCTTTTGACAGCATGACTTTCCGTCTGCACTGTCGCCCCTGTTGTTGTGCTTATCCATCAAGCCACGGGTGGCAGCTCGCGCGCACTTAGTCCCGCGACAACTCTTCCACAAAGACACCCGTTGCTGATTGGCACGGGTGTTCATCGTTTGGTCTGTAAATTCCCGACAATCAGCATTCACAAAGGCACCCAACTGAGGTCCCGCAATGCTGGCTACCGAGAGTACCCCGACGCAGCTGCCGTCATCATCACCGACATCGCATCGGCTGAGCCATCTGCGTCTGCTGGAGGCGGAGAGCATCCACATCCTGCGTGAGGTGGCATCGGAGTTTGAGCGGCCGGTGATGCTGTACTCCATCGGCAAGGATTCGTCCGTGATGCTGCGGCTGGCGCAGAAGGCGTTCTTTCCGGGGCCGATTCCCTTCCCGCTGCTGCATATCGATACGGGCTTCAAGTTCGCGGAGATGCTTGCGTTCCGCGATGCGATGGCGCGCTCCGTGGGCGCGGAGCTGCTGGTGTGGCGGAATGAGCCGGCAATTGCCGCGGGAACGAACCCTATTGCGCTGGACACGAAGCGCTGCTGCGGTTTGCTGAAGACGCAGGCGCTGCTGGATGCCTTGAAGCATTACGGCTTCGATGCCGCATTTGGTGGAGCGCGGCGCGATGAGGAGAAGTCGCGCGCGAAGGAGCGCATCTTTTCGTTCCGTGACACCGCCGGGCAATGGGACCCAAAGAACCAGCGGCCCGAATTATGGAATCTGTATAACTCGCGCATTCATCCGGGCGAAAGCATCCGCGTCTTTCCGCTCTCCAATTGGACGGAGATGGATGTGTGGCAGTACATCCACGAGGAAGAGATTCCGATTGTGGATTTGTACTTCGCGAAGCCACGGCCGATGTATGTGCGGGGCGAGGCGCTGCTGCCGGTGGAGCAGGCGTTTGTGGCGCGACTCGGAGAGAAGCCGCAGATGGTGCGCAGCCGGCTGCGCTCGCTGGGATGCAGCCCGTGCACGGGGGCGATTCGGTCTGATGCGGACACACTGCCGAAGATCATTGCCGAGCTGCTTTCGTTCCGATCGTCAGAGCGGGCGAATCGGGTGATCGATCACGACCAGGAAGGCTCAATGGAGATCAAGAAGCGGGAAGGCTATTTCTAAATGGCTTGTACATTGACGCAACCCGATTTACCGCCGCCTGCGGCGGATATCTTCTCTATCGAGGCGTTCCTCGAACGTGACCGGGAGAAGGACCTGCTGCGCTTCTCGACGGCGGGCTCTGTCGACGATGGAAAATCGACGCTGATTGGCCGGCTCTTGTACGACACACAGAGCGTGTATGACGACCAGGTGAACTCGATCCGGGGAAAGGGCACAACCGGGCAGCAGCTTGATTTTGCGCTGCTGACGGATGGCCTGCGTGCGGAGCGCGAGCAAGGAATCACGATCGACGTGGCGTACCGCTACTTCTCCACGCCGCGACGCAAGTTCATCATTGCGGACACGCCGGGGCACGAGCAGTACACGCGCAATATGGCTACTGGAGCGTCGACGGCGGACGCGGCCATTGTGCTGGTGGATGCGCGCAAAGGGGTGCTGCCGCAGTCGCGCCGGCATGCGTACATCGCGACGCTGCTGGGTGTTCGGCACGTGATTGTGGCCGTGAACAAGATGGATCTTGTGGGCTACGACGCTGAAAGATTTTCGACCATTCGCTCGGAGTTCGAGAGCTTTGCACGATATGCCGCGGCGGAGACAGGCCACACTGCAGAGTTGCATTTCATTCCGGTGAGTGCGCTGCTGGGTGTGAATGTGGTCCGCGCGTCGAACGAAACGCCCTGGTATGACGGGCCTCCCCTGCTGGAGCTGCTCGAGTTGCTGCCTACGACAGAAGAACAGCGTAATGCGGCAGCGTTTCGCCTGCCGGTGCAGCGGGTCATCCGGCCTCATCAGGGGTACCGCGGATTTGCGGGACAGATTGCGTCGGGTGAGATTCGTGTCGGCGATCAGGTAAGCGTGTTGCCTTCGGGCAGAACGTCGCGAGTGGAGCGCATTGTCACCTATGACGGCGATCTGCAGGTTGCGCACGCGCCATTGTCCGTCACGTTTACGCTCGAGGACGAGTTAGACATCAGCCGTGGCGATTTGCTGACACGCACGGGCGAGGAGGCTCCGGTGGCGCGGCGATTTGCGGCATCGCTGGTGTGGATGGATGCGCGGCCGCTGGACGCATCGCGTCGCTATCTGCTGAAGCATGCCAGCCAGACGGTGCCGGTGGAGGTGCGGCTGCAGCATCGCGTAAATCTGGAGCAGGCGGCGAGCGAGCCAGCGCAGTTGCTCGAGATGAACGGTATTGGCGTTGTTGAAGTCGAGACGCGGCGACCGATCGCCGTTGAACG
>JAUTWX010000221.1 GCA_030838385.1 Acidobacteriaceae bacterium | reverse complement strand
TGCAAAAAGCCCACCGTTGCTTGGCATCGGCGGGCTGCTGGACCTGATCTCGGGTTTGCTTATCTTCCGGAGGAGTCCGCCGACACGTGCGCCACGTGGTGATGATGGGTATGGCGATGGTGGCGGTAGGATGTCATACGGTGCATTCTCTCCGTTGCAATAACGCTATCGGCTCGTCAGCAATGTGTCAACTGATGCGGCTGTGGCTGCGCCGGACTGCGGTTTCGCCTGCCCAACCCATGCGGCGGCGACCCCTGCTCCGCAGCCACGTCATTCGTTGTCGCAACCGGCCCCACAGCGTGCCCAAAAAACCTCGTGCACTCATGTGGTCTTCCAGCGGCGCCGTCACCTGCACGCGCGTTCCCTTATCCGTCTGGCTGGTCACCGCCAGCTGCGCGCCGATACTGCGCGCGCGCTTTTCCATGCCGCGCAGACCGAAGCCGCGCGTCTGCTGCTCCGGATCGAAACCCGTGCCCTCATCTTCCACCGTCAGAATGACCCGTTTCACCTCGTATTCAATCGAGAGCACGATCTGCCGCGGATCGGCATGGCGGACTGAATTCACAATCGCTTCCCTTCCGATATGAAACAGCGCATCCGCCACGCGAACCGGAATATGAGTGGGCACGCTGCGGCCCTCGCTTCGTCCCTTCCGCACAATCCGGACATCCCCCCCGGCCACAATACTCGCGGCACACTCTTCGAGCGCTGCGCCAAGTTCCTTGCCGGCCGGCCACTCCTCGCGCAGCATCGCGATGCTGAGGCTCGCCTCCTCATGCGTCTGCCGCACCACGTCGCACGCGAGGTCGATCTGCTGGTTCACGCGTGCAATCCCCGCGGAATCGGCTTGTTCGAGCCCATTGCGAATGCCCTGCAGTTGGAAGGCGACGCCCGCAAAGCTCTGCGCGAGAGTATCGTGCAGCTCGTGCGCCAGCCTCTCGCGCTCCTGCACAATCGCCCGCCAGCGCCACTGCTTCGCGCGGCCATAGAGATACTGTCCCAGCAGGCATAGGAGCAGGATGGCTGACCCAATCTCCGCCAGCCGCAACGGTGTCCACCATGGAGGTCCCGCCAGGCGGTCGATGTCCTCGGTCGAACGAAGCAGCAGCGCAAACGACGTCACACCCTCGGTGTACCGCCGGTCCAGCGTGCACACGCCGCGCAGGTTCAGCAGGCTGCGCGGCGTCAGGCGTCGATAGAACTGCGCCGATTGGCCTGCCGGAACGAACGCGCGAAATGCCTGTGCCCCGTTTGCCAGCTCCAGCACCAACATCTTGCTGTCGGCTTCTTCATGCATGCCTGTCAGCGTGCCCTGCAACTCGACCAGCCGGGCATCGAAGTTGCCGGTGGCCGCCTGTCCTGCGGTGATGGACAATGGTGCGGCCGGTGTGTGATCCCACAACAACCGTACGCGCGCATGGAGAAGCAGCGCCGTTGCCCCAATCGGATCGCCCGATTCCGATGGTGCACCCGTAGCCTCCACTTCATCGCCCAGGTTCAATGCGGGTGCAATCGGATCGGGCAGCGCTATCCCGCCCGTGTCGTCCTGGACGAAAAGGGTAGGTGAGGTCAGCGATACTGTGCCGCGGATGGTTACCAATTGTCCCGGCTTTCCACGCAGCGGAGGCGCCACCTGGGAGATCGGTGTGATCTCGGCATACGGTCCCTGATCCCCGAAGAAGCGCCGTCGCAGATCCGCGTCATCGAACGTAGGAAAGTTGTGGGTCGCGTTGAATGCCGCTTCGCTCTTCGGGAAGTCCGGATGAATCACGCGCGGCGAGGGGCCCGCCAGCATAACCAGATCAGCCTCCCCGGAAGGCTGCACCTGCACGTTACGCCACGCGGCGCCGGTCGCCATCGAGCGCAAACCGATGCGGCCGCTGCGCACGCAATCCGGTTCCTCAAAAAGGGCGCGAGTCACCTGCGTCGACCCCACTTCGCCGGCCGTGGCCGCTATGCTGCACCCCACCACCGCGACGTCCAGGTGATACCAGACATGACTGCGCAGGCTCGGCAGCGGTACCGGCAGGGCCTCCAGCCACCCGTGATCCGAGCGCCCGATGAGCAGCGAGTTGTCGTACATCCGCACACCCACGTAGTAGCCGTTGTATGCATCCACGCCCGGCTCCTCATCGTTCGACCGCACCACCACCCCGGCGTCGCCGCCCTCGCCCAGCAACTCCACATCGGCCTGCAGGCGATAGTCGCGCCAGCGGTGCGAGCCCGCCAGCATCTTGACGCCGCGTTCGTCCGAATCGTTATGCATGGCGCCCCCAGCCAGCCGCCATGCCCCGCCCACGGCATGCCATTCATCCGCACGCCCCTGCGCAAAATCCTCGTGATAATAAGGACGCGCAGCCGCAAACCAACGCCACGCTGCGATGCTGCCCGCAAGCACTGCGGCTGCAACCAGCGCGATGATCCACCATGTGCGCCTGTTGCCCCTCACTGTGTCGGTCTCCAGTCCATATTCAACATCTGCTGGATCTCCAGCGTGTCCACGTTCTCGCGCGTCACCAGTCGCGGCGCAAAACGCAACACCTGCCCAGCTTGTCGTTCCGCCGTGCCCGCGCGATGTTCCGTAATCAATCGCGCTGCGCGGTATCCCATGGCAAAGGTGTTCTCCGCCACCAGCGAATCGATCTCGCCCAGGCGCAGGTAGTACAGCAGGTCGAGATCCTGATCGCATGCGACAAGGCGGACCCGCGGGATGCGTTGCTTCAACTTGAGCCCGCGATACACGCCCCGCGTGGCGCCTACTGTCAGCGTGAAGATCGCGTTGAGCTCCGGATGGCTCGCCAGCAACTCCTCCGTGTCCTGCTCCGCCAGGTTGGTGCGAAATCTGCCCGGCAGCGGGTCCAGCACAGTGATCTCCGGATGGCGCGCCGCCAT
>JAUTWX010000144.1 GCA_030838385.1 Acidobacteriaceae bacterium | reverse complement strand
GACCCAGTAGACGTTGGTGCCGAGCGACTTGATTAGGTCGTTGACGTTGTAGGTGAGGCCGTTGATGACCGAGGAGATAAGGATGACGGTGGTGACACCGATCATGATGCCGAGGATAGTGAGGCCGGAACGCAGCTTGTTCGCACGCAGCGTCTCCGCTGCCATCCGCACCGCCTCTTTTCCGTCACTCCAGCGCATGAATTTCTCCTAAGACTTCCCAGTGCAGACTTCCCGCTACAGCTCGGCCCGCAAGGCGACGATGGGATCCAGCTTCGCTGCTTTTCTCGCGGGGTAGACGCCGAAGAAGATGCCTACCGAGGTTGCGACGCTGAGGCCGAGGATGACTGACCATATCTTGATGTCGGAGGGGAAGCCGATGATGAGCGTGATGAGCTTGGCCATGAAGATGCCGCTCAGGACGCCGCCGATTCCGCCGACGAAGGACATGGTGGCGGACTCGATGAGGAACTGCGACATGACATCGCCGCGGCGTGCGCCGAGGGCTTTGCGCACACCGATCTCGCGCGTGCGCTCGGTAACCGAGACCAGCATGATGTTCATGATGACGATGCCGCCGATGACCAGCGAGATGGCGGCGAGCGAGACGAAGACAGCAAAGAAGCTGGAGCTGATGCTCTGCCAGATGCCGACGAAGGTCTGATTGGTATCGACGGAGAAGCTGTCCTCTGCACCGGGGGCGTCGTGGCGGAGAGACCGCAGGATGACGCGCATCTGATCGGAGGCCAGCTCAAGTGGATCGCCGACGCCGTTGGCGCGGGCGTAGAGGGTGAGGCTGCGGTTGGAGCCGTGGGTATCGAGGAAAGCGGTGAGCGGAACGGCGACCCAGTTGTCCTGGCTCTGGCCGAGGGTCTTGCCTTTGCGCTCGCCGACGCCGATGACGGTGTAGTGTTCGCCGTCAACGCGGATCTCTTTGCCCAGCGGGTCCTCGCCGCCCATTTGGTTGTCGACGATGTCCGGTCCGATGAGGGCGACATGCATGCGGCGTGATTCTTCGCCGGGTGTGAAGGCGCGGCCCCGCTCGATGTTGATGTCGTAGATGGCGGGCATCTCTGAGGTCCAGCCGCGGATGTCGATGTCGGTGGCGGAGTGGGTGCCGTAGACGACGGAGCCGGTTGAGTTGGCCATGGCGCCGGTGCTGGAGCAGGCAGCGCAGCGCTCCGCGATCGCCTCATAGGCGTCGTATTTCAGATCTTTGCGCTTCTGGTACTTCATATATTCCGCGTCGCTGAAGATGACGGCGGGCTGCTTGGAGGCGGTGAAGACGTCTGCGCCGTAGCCGTAGACCTTGGTGGCGACGAACTTGTTGGCGCCGGCAACCAGCGTGATGACCATGATGACCGAGGCCACACCGATGACCACACCGATGAGGGTGAGGACGGAGCGCAGCTTATTCGCCCAGAGCGACTGCAGCGCGATACGGATGGCTTCTCGGAATGCCATAGGTTGATCCAGGGGGTGAGTGAAACGAGTTTATACCGTTTTCAAAGAATCACTTTATCCGTCAGCAATTGCGACGAGCAGGCTTTTCCTTCACGGAAAGCTGCGCCGATCTCCGCCTTACGAGCGTCTGTAGTAATAGTGAAACGCTATTAGCAGCGGAAAGGTTCCCGCAGCCACTCTATGGGCAACGTTACCTGATGCTTTTCCGCTCCAACAGAGAGATGGGACGAGTGGCGCGTCAGGAGTGACGGCCTTCCCACGAATATCCCTGAGATCTCCCGGCGATTCGCCTGGACATCCCCTTATCGAGCTGCGGAATAGATCGCGCAGCCCGAAGACGTTCGCCTTACCCCCGAAAGGAGCAGTACCAACATGGCTACCAATCATGGCGTCGTTTACCTTGGCCCGCAGAAGGTGGAAGTGCAGACCATTGATTACCCGAAGATGCAGAACCCGCAGGGCAAACCGATCGAGCATGGGGTGATTCTGCGCGTTGTGAGCAGCAACATCTGCGGCTCCGACCAGCACATGGTGCGCGGCCGCACCACCGCGCCCAAGGGCATCGTGCTGGGGCACGAGATTACCGGCGAGATCATTGAGAAGGGCAAGGACGTCGAGTTTTTGGATATCGGCGATCTGGTATCGGTGCCCTTCAACGTGGCGTGCGGACGCTGTCGTGCCTGCCGTGAACGCAACACCGGCGTGTGCCTGAATGTGAACCAGCAGCAGCCCGGCGGGGCTTATGGGTATGTCGATATGGGCGGCTGGGTGGGCGGCCAGGCCCAGTACGTGCTGGTGCCCTATGCCGACTTCAACCTGCTGAAGTTCCCGGACAAGGCCCGTGCGATGGAGAAGATCATGGACCTGACGATGCTGTCGGACATCCTGCCGACTGGCTTTCACGGCGCGGTGACGGCGGGCGTGGGGGTCGGGTCGACGGTTTATATTGCGGGCGCGGGACCGGTAGGGCTGGCGGCGGCGGCGAGCGCGCAGATCCTGGGCGCGGCGGTCATCATCATCGGCGACAGGAACCCGGAGAGACTTGCCCATGCGAAGAAAGTAGGTTTTGAGACGGTGGATATCTCGAAGCATGACAACCTGGGCGAACAGATCGCGCAGATCCTGGGCGAGCCGGTGGTGGACGCCGCGGTAGATGCCGTCGGCTTCGAGGCGAGCGGGCACGGGTCCAAGGCCGAGGCGGCGCCGGCGGCGGTGCTGAACGACCTGATGGACATCACCTTCGTCGCAGGCGGGCTGGGTATCCCGGGACTCTATGTGGTGGAGGACCCGGGCGCGCCGAACGAGGATGCGAAGAAGGGCATGCTGAAGGTGCGGATCGGCAAGGGATGGTCGAAGTCGCTGCACTTCCATACCGGACAGGCGCCGGTGCTGCAGTACAACCGGCAACTGATGCAGGCGATTCTGCACGACCGCATTCAGATTGCGAAGATCGTGAATGCGACGGTGATCCCACTGGACCAGGCGCCGCAGGGATATCAGGACTTCGACAAGGGGGCGGCGAAGAAGTTCGTGCTGAACCCGAATGGGCTGATCGGGAAAGCTGCATAAATTCGGTTCAAGGCTGCCAACGAAGACAACGGCTCCGCTGCGGCGGGGCCGTTCTCTTTCATGCGGGGAAATTTGCAGGCGGGCCTGTAAGCCGAATTCTGTCGAGGACGGCCATTCCTCTAGACGCGGCATTGCTGCCGACGTTCATCAGCGACCTACCCGGAGGTTTCCGCTCTGACGGCCGAAGCTGCCAGAGGGCCCACGTGGGCGCGCCGGGCCGGCACGCGACTGCAGGCGATTGGGCCAGCCTGCGGTCTCCCTCCCTATTTGGTCTTGCTCCGTGTGGGGTTTACCCTGCCTCCGGCTTTACAGCCGGAGCGGTGCGCTCTTACCGCACCTTTTCACCCTTACCCTCGCGCTTGCGC
>JAUTWX010000114.1 GCA_030838385.1 Acidobacteriaceae bacterium | reverse complement strand
TTTCGCGGCGGTCGTGCGCTCCTGCATGGTCTCACGCTGAATTCCGCCAGGACAAGAGCGCGGAAAGCAACAAGTCACGGGTCGGCTTCGTCTATTAGACAGCGCGGCGGGCATTTCTGATACTCTCGCCGAACAACTCCTTTCCGTGGAGGCTCTGATGAAGCTCTCGCAGATCGCATTGGTATCGGTGGCGGCTGCCACCTGCTGCGCGGGACTGCGGGCCTATCAACGAGTGGCGGACTTCGGCTTCGGAAACGACGACTCTCCGAGTAACGTGAAGGCGGAGTTTTACTGGTCGCGCCTGGCTTATAGCTCGAACATGCAGAGCTTCGGCGGCTATGGCGGTCGCGGCTATTGGGGGCGCAATGCCTGGTCGCGCGACTATCCCAAGGCCGACCGCCAGTTTCTTATCGCCATGCATCGGCTGACCCGCATCGACGGCCGGCCGACGGAACAGGTGGTCACGCTCGACTCCGACGAGATCTTCAACTATCCGTGGATTTATGCGGTGCAGGTGCAGCGGTGGTCGTTTACTGACGACGAAGCAAAGCGGCTGCGTGACTACCTGCAGAAGGGTGGTTTCCTGATGGTGGACGACTTTCACGGCACGGAGGATTGGGAAAATTTTATGAACGGCATGCGCCAGGTGCTGCCCGACCGTCCGATTGAAGACCTTCAAAGCGGGGACGAGATTTTTCACACCCTTTATGACATTGATGACAAGATGCAGATACCTGGCGAACAGTATGTGTGGTCAGGCCGCACTTACGATAAAGATGGCTATCAGCCGAAGTGGCGAGCCATTCGCGACGACAAGGGCCGCATCGTCGTCGCCATCTGTCACAACATGCATCTGGGCGACGCATGGGAGTGGGCCGACGATCCAAATTACCCGGAGCCCTTCGCATCGATGGCCTTTCGGGTGGGGCTCGATTACATCCTCTACGGTATGACGCATTAGGCTCGCCCGCGGCTGAGAGGCGATCGAAGTTGTAACAGGAACGTAGGATTTTCAACCAGGTCTCAGCGGGCATGTTTCAGTTTCTCTTTAAGTATCCGAGTCCGGTTTTCACCAAAGGGCGATTTGTGCTGCTCTCGGCGTGGCCTGCGTGGCTGTTGCCGGTGTTGATTGTTGCCGCCGCCGGCGGGCTGGCGCTGCTAGTCCGCTGGAGGATGAGGGACGCCGCACCAACACTGCGAAGTTGGCGGGCCTGGGCGGTGTGGGGAACGCAGTCGGCGTTTGTGGCGCTCTTGCTGCTGTTGCTGTGGCAGCCGGCGATGACGGTAGCTGCATTGAGCTCGCAGCAGAACATCATCGCCGTAGTGGTAGATGATTCGCGCAGCATGGCGATTGCGGACAACGGCGGCAGGACGCGCGAGGCTGCGGCGCTGGCTGTTCTCCAGGAACGTGTTCTGGCCGGATTGCAGCAGCGTTTTCAGACGCGCATCTATCGGCTCGGCGGTGGAATCAAACGGGTGGATGGTTTGAATGGCATTGAGCCCACGGAAGGTGCTACACACATCGGCGATGGTTTGAAGCAATTGGCAACGGAGACGGCTGATCTGCCGATCGGTGCGGTTTTGCTGCTGACTGATGGTGGCCAGAATACGGCCGGGATTGGTGACTCAGGTATTGGGCTGGACGCACTGCAGGCTCTACGGAATCGGCGGTTGCCGGTGCACACGGTGGGTTTCGGAAAGCTGGAGAATGCACATGATGTGGAGCTCGAGAATGTAAGTGTCGCGGCGAGTGCTATCGCTAATGCGCGGCTCGCTGCGACGATCAGCTTTACACAGCACGGGTATGCCGGCCAGAAGGCGATGCTCACTATTCGCGATGGAGAGAAGACGCTTGCGGCGCGGGAGGTAACGCTGGGTGCGAATGGAACAGTGCAGACTGAGTCACTCTTCTTCTCCGCTGGGGCTGCGGGTGCGAAGAGCCTTCAGTTCGCCATCGGGCCACTTGCGGGGGAAGAAAATCTGAAGAACAACGCGATGGCGCGGCCCGTGCTCGTAAGCGATGCGAAGAGGCGGATTCTGTACATCGAAGGCGAGCCGCGCTGGGAGTTCAAGTTCATCCGGCGTGCGGAGGAGGACGATCCTACGGTGGAGCTCGTCTCGATGCTGCGCACGAGCGAGAATAAAATCTATCGCCAGGGCATCAGCGATCCGGGCGAGCTACAGGGTGGTTTTCCGGTACGGCCGGAGGATCTGTTCGGTTATGCGGGCATCATCGTCGGCTCGGTCGACGCAGATTACTTCACACCGCTGCAGCAGGAGCTGTTGCGCGAGTATGTCGATCGCCGGGGTGGTGGTGTGCTCTTTTTAGGCGGCCGGTCGTCGCTGAGCGACGGAGGTTGGGGCGCGTCGAGCATGAACGAGCTGCTGCCGACGTTTCTGCCGGCGGGCCGCAATAACTTCCATCGCAACCCGACGACGGTGGAGTTGACGGCGGAGGGGAAGGACTCTCCGATTACGCGGCTGCTGGATGACTCGGCGAAGAACGCTGAGCGCTGGAAGAAGCTGACTTATCTGGCCGACTATGAGGACGCTGGCTCGCTCAAGCCCGGCGCGACCGAGTTGGCGCAGATGAATGTGGGGCGTCGCAAGCTTCCGCTGCTGATCACGCAAAGCTACGGCCATGGCCGCACGGCAATCATGGCGACGGGCGGAACGTGGCGCTGGCAGATGAGCG
>JAUTWX010000064.1 GCA_030838385.1 Acidobacteriaceae bacterium | reverse complement strand
GTGAAAATGGTTTACATCCCCCATTTGCGCCATCCGCCAGACACTGATTCGTAACCCGCGTCCCGCCATTGCTGCGCTATGCTTGCAGCAGAAAACGGAGAGTGGCTACTGCGCTCTCCGATTCCCGGAGCACCGATGTTCGGCATCACCGTGCGAGAGACCCAGTTGCTAAGTGGCGTAGCTGTAGCGGCGGCAACGGCTGCAGCGACCACCCTCTACTGGATGTCGAAAAAACGGCCCAGCCCCGACGAGCTCGAGCGCGATCGGCGCGACGCCCTGGTGCAGAAGGGCCGCATCATCGACGCCACGGTGCTGGACATTAATGAACTGTCGCCCGAGGAATCAGACCGCCCTCTGGGCATGCAGCTCATCCTCTATCAATACGACGTTGCCGGCGTGACCTACGAGTGCTCGCAGGACGTCACGCTGCTGCAGCACGTGGTGGACATCCACAAGATCCGGCTCAGCTTCCCGGCGTCTGTACGCTACGACCCGCACAATCCCGGCAACAGCCTCATCGTCGCCGAGAGCTGGAGCGGGCTGCGCGACACCGCGAACTCCATTCCACTGCACCCACTGCGCCGCGCCCGGCAGGCAGTCGTTTAGTTAGAAGACATCGCTGCCGCCATCTGCGGCTGGGCCGTCTCGAGTGTCATTGCCAGCCACTCTGTGTGCGGCAGACGGCAATTGGAAAGAGCTTTCAGCTCCTTATCCAACTCATACGTCACGCGCCGGATGGATGGTTTCCCTTCATCCAGCAAAAGATAGGCGGCGCGACGATCGCCATCGTAAGAGAGACTCACGCTGCCGGTGTTCGCGACGGTCCTTCGCGTAACGCTTCGAACGAAGGAGCGATGGATATGGCCATAGATGCTGATCGGCTTGTCGAGCGACCCGAACACCGACTCCAGCTCGGCATCGCTCGCTTCTGGTGAAGGTGCGCGCCAGGCGCTTTCCGGACTCGCGTGCACCAAGGTCATCGGACCATGGGTCTGCACGCGCGGCAACTCGCGCGGCCAGGCAAGTCTCGCGTCTCCAAGCGCTTCGCGAGTTGCCGCCGCCATCTCCTCTACCACAGCGAGTACGGGCTGCAGTCCGGTCGACTGCTTCGCGAACTCCTGCAGCGACTCGGGCGCGAAGAGCATTTCATCCGTATTGCCAACCAGCCCCTGCCAGCCCAGGTCGCGGATGCGATCGACAATCTCCGCGGGGCTGGATCCGCTGTCCGCGAGATCGCCGCCATGCAGGATCAGGTCGGGCGAGCTCTGTTCGAGATCGGCGAGAACCGCCTCAAACGCTGTTCGGTTGCCATGGATGTCGGACACGATGGCGATACGCATCACACCTCTGCGCCTCCGCTGTGGCCCCGCGATGTCATTCCATTATCTCGCTGATCGAATAGCGGCGCCCCCTCCTGTACACTGATTCGTCTTCCTCCCGCAAGAACCTATTCCGGCTGTCGGAGTTTGCCTTCGTGCCCTCCTGTTCCTGTCTGCGCGCTTTCGTTCTCTGCATTCTTGTCTCCTCTGCGGCCACACTCCCCGCACAGACCAAGCCCCTAACGGTCTCTGCGATCTTTACCGACCCCAGCCTTACCGCCGATGCGCCGCGTGGGATGGAGTGGTCTCCGGATGGACTGCGCATGACCTACCTGAGCGGCGATGGCGACCTGATGGCGGCCGATGGCGAGTCGGGCAAGACAAGCGTCCTGGTGGCCAAGGAAAAGATCGGCAGCATGCACTCCAGCGCTGCCAGCGAACAGGATAAGGACCACCGCAGCCGCTACGGAGAGGCGAGCTACCTGTGGGCGCCGGACTCGAAGCACCTGCTGTTCGATTCCAACGGAGCGCTTTTCCTTTACACGCTCAAGACCGGTCTCGGCGTCTCCATAGCAGAAACCGGCACCGCCAGCGGCGACGATCCGAAATTCGCACCCGATGGCAGCGCCGTGAGCTATGTGCACGATCACGATCTGTATCTGCGACGGCTACCTTATTCCCAAACCGTGATGCGGCTGACCGGCTCGCACGATGCCTCGTTGCTGAATGGTGAAGTGGACTGGCTGTATCTGGAAGAGCTGGACGTGCGCAGTAACTATTTCTGGGCGCCGGACTCGAAGAGCATCGCGTACCTGCAGATGAATGAAGCGGCAGTGCCGCAGTATCCGATCACGGATTGGATTCCGACGCATGCCACGGTGAAGATGCAGCGCTATCCGCAGCCGGGCGATCCTAATCCGGTGGTGCGGGTGGGCGTGGTGAACGTGACCACCGGCCACAACGCGTGGATGAAGGTGCCGCTCACCGCGGGCGAGGACTACATTCCGCGCTTTGGCTGGCTGAATGCACACACGTTGTGGATCGAGACGCTGACCCGCGACCACAAGCATCGCCGGCTCTACTTTGCCGATGTGTCTAACGGCCGCACGCGGCTGGCGCTGGAGGAGACGGACGCGAAGTTCTTCGATGAGAGCTACGACGTCACCATCAATGGCGCAAACGTCCTGTGGATGAGCTGGCGCGATGGGCACACGCAGATCTATCTCTACAACTTCAACGAGTCAGACCCGATGTCGGGTGAGGCGAAGATGGTGAGGCAGCTCACCAGCGGAGACGGCGAGGTTTCGTCGATCAAGACTGTCGATCCGGCCGGGCGGCTGGTCTATTACATCTCCAACGAGGGCGACCCGCGCGAGCAGCAGTTGTGGTCGGTGAAGCTGGACGGCACCGGCAAAAGGCAATTGACCGAGGCGCACGGCGTACATAAGCCGGAGTTCTCCCCCAATGCGCGGCGCTATGCGGATAACTTTTCGAACATGGAAACGCCGCCCACGGTGGCGATGTGCGCCGTGACCGGGGATACCTGCAACAACTTCTGGCAGTCCACGCTGAACCCGCAGTACAAACTGATGACGCCACGTGCACTGACCCTAAAAGCAAGTGACGGAACCCCGCTCTATGCCAGCCTGATGCTGCCGCCGGGCGAGCACCAGAACGGCAGCATCCCCCTGATCAACAATCCCTACGGCGGCCCGCATGTCCAGACGGTCGAAAACGCGTGGCAGGGACACACGACGCTCTTCGACCAGGTTCTGGCGGAGCACGGATTTGCGGTGCTGCACGTGGACAACCGCGGCATGGGCGGCCGCGGGCGCGACTTTGCACAAGCGGCGTATCACAACTTCGGGCCCATCCAGCTTCAGGACCAGCTCAGCGCGATGGACCAAGCGCTGGCGCAGTTTCCAGAGCTGGACGCCAAGCGCCAGGGCTGGTGGGGCTGGAGCTGGGGTGGCAGCTTCACGCTCTATGCAATGACCCACTCGGACCGCTTTAAGGCCGGCGTCTGCGTCGCGCCGGTGACGGACTGGCGGAACTACGATTCGACATATACCGAGCGCTACATGAGCGAGCCCGCGCAGAATGCCGATCAGTACCGCGACTTCTCTGTGGTGACGAATGCGGACAAGCTGCATGGGCGCCTGCTGCTGGTGCATGGCACCGGCGATGACAACGTGCATATGGAGAACACCATCCAGTTCATTCAGAAGCTGATCGACGCACATCTTCCCTACGATCTGCAGCTTTATCCGCGCAAGACGCATTCGATTGCCGGAGCCGATGCAAGGACGCATCTGTACACGCGCGTCCTGGCGCAGTTCCAGGCATATCTGGGCGAGCCGAGCGAATAAGGATCTGTGATGACACATCCTGCGGAGACTGCCGCGTCGCGCAACTTGGTGCGTGCGCGCACTACACTGGGCGATTTCGAGCTGACCGTGCTGACCGACGGCACCTACTACCTGGACGGCGGCGCGATGTTTGGCGTGGTGCCCAAACCGCTATGGCAGAAGCGTGCGCCGGCCGATGACCAGAACCGCATCCTGCTGGGCACCAACACCGTGGTGGTGCGTACCGGGCAGCACACGGTCGTGATCGAGACCGGCATCGGCAACAAGCTGCCGGAGAAGCTGCTCGCGATCTATGACGCGAAGGCGCGGCTGCCGGAGAGCTTCGACGAGGCGGGCATCCGGCTGGAAGAGATAGATTTCGTCATCAACTCGCACCTGCACTTCGATCATTGCGGATGGAATACGACGCGGCTGCACGACGGGCGCGTGGTGCCCACCTTTCCCAACGCGCGCTACTTTGCGCATCGCGGCGAGGTGGAGCATGGCCATCTGCAACTGGAGCGCGATGCGGTGAGCTACATCGGCGCGAACTACGATCCCCTGGTGGAAAGCGGGCAGATGTCACTGCTCGCCGTGGGCGCAGGCGAGCCGCAGGAGATCCTGCCCGGCATCTCGGTCGAGCTCTTCCCCGGACACACCCGCCATTTGATGGCGGTGCATATCGAGTCGGGGGGGGAGCATGCCTGTTATGTCAGCGACCTGTTGCCTACCAGCGCACATCTCGACGTTACCTGGGTGATGGGCTACGACCTGGACCCGCTGCGGTGCATCGAGGAGCGCAAGCGCTTCTACAAGCGGGCCATCCCGGAGGAGTGGCTGGTGCTGTTCACCCACGACCACCACACGCCGATGGGCTACGTGAACTGGAGCGATAAGGGGAAGCCCGTCTTACGGCCGCGCGAGAGCTGAAAGAGAACTTCTAGACTGCGGTTCTGGTGGCCCTGGTGAGGTAGGCCGCTACTGCGAGTAGCGCGATCACCTTACCGAAGTACACCGGGCGGGCACGCTTTCGCGGCGACTTGCCGCCTGCGCGCCGGTACACTGAGACGCACCAGGTTCAGCGGATACCGCACGGTGGGCCCCTTCACGTCGCTTCTCGATAGACGGCCGACGATGACTTCTCCACACCTTACTGACCAGAAGCCGCGGATCGATCCAGTAGAAGCGCTGCGTGTGCTGGTTGCGGACCTGCGGGCGCTTGCCGCGCGGCTGGCGCTGAAGGAGCACAACCCCAACCTGCAGCAGACGTTGAAGGCAGCGCAGGAGCGGGTCTCCGGGCCGCGCGCGGTGGTGATGCTGCTGAGCGAGCATGAGGATCTGAAGCGGAGGTTTCTGGAACGCCTGCTGGGACCAAACCTGGCGCAGGTCCCGAAGCCGACGAGGGTGTGCACGCGGCTGAAATATGGGGCGGAGCCCGAGTGCACCGTGACCATGTCCCAGGGACTGACGGCAGTGCTGCCTCTGGATCAACTGGACGCCTTCCTCGTCCGGCACACGGACCGGGACACCACAGAGAAGACCGTTCAGACTATCCGGCTGCCGAACCCGGCGCTGAAGGGCGATCTGGCGGTGATCGATACACCGATCGTGGAGAGCATCGAGCTTGCCGCGAGTGTGCTGGAATGCGCCGGGCAGGCGGACGCCTGGATATTTGTGCTGCACGCGGACCACAAGCTGAGCGAGGCGAGCCAGGCGCTGCTGCGCCGGCTGCCGGAGCGTGGAGCGCGGCTGGAGCTGGTGGTCGAGGATGCGGAGGCGCTGAACGCGAACGAGCGGCTGGCAGCTCGCGAGCGCCTGATGCGGACGCTCAGCGAGGACTGCAACATCGAGGCGCCGCGGCTGACGCTGGTGGGCTCTGCGGCAACCGAGGGCGACGCGGAGAACTTCTGGCACGGCCGCTTCGCAACCTTCCACTCCGTGATGATGTTGCGCGGGCGCGAGCGCTCGATGGGGGCCACGCGTGCGGTGGTAGCCGATGTACTGTCGGCGGTGGGGGCGGAGATCGACTCTGAGCTGAAGAGCATCGGGCTCGGATTGCGCCATGCGCGACTGCGTCTGGGCATGAAGGACCTGGATGGGCTGCGGACGCGCTTCCACGAACTGCGTCAACTCGACAGCCAGCCTCCTCCCAATGCGAACGCGAAGCCAGTAGAGATCCGGCCTGCCGCCGAGAGCCTGCCGGTGACGCCGGCCGAGGCTGTGGCTGCAGCGGCGACGATGCCGGGAACCATGGATGCGCAGGCGACAGAGGCGGGGAAGCCGGATGGCTTGGTCGACAGAATGCAAAGCGGCGACGGTGTGGCGCCTGCCGCGCATGAGAAAATGGGCACGAGCGCCGTGACGCCATTCGCCGCGCCGGCTGCTGTGCCAGAATCCACCTTCGTGAGCTTCCGTAGACCGGCCGCGGATGTCCGGCCGAAGCGGGGGCTTGCGGTGAACTTCAGCGAGATGTTGACGCGACTGGTGCCACGCGCCGCCGCCGGAGGCGATAAAGTGACGCTGCCACAGCGGGTGGCGGGCGTGGCGCTGGCGGCCGCGTTTGTCTGCCTGATCCTCTGGGCACTGGCCCCTCGCGGCTTCCTCTTCGGCCATGAGGCACCATCCGAGTGGGAGTATCACGCGCCAGAGAAGCCCCTCAACGCAAGCCACGTGGCGCCTGCGACCGCCGCAGCCCCCGAGGTCAGCGTGCCGCAGCCCAGCGATGCCAGCTCCCTGCCGGACACCACCGACACGGAAAGGCCCAGCATTCCGGCAGCGCCGCTCAAGAAACGCAATGCAGCGGTTCGGACGCCGCTGCTCCGCCCGATGCCCCGCGACGCAGTCGCAGGAGTGCCGCGCTACACGAAGCGGCACCATCGCCATCTGCTAGGGCTGGGCAAGCTATGGCACTGGGTTCGGCACCCCCACAACAAGAACAATCCGGCCAACCAGTAAGGACTCAGGGCGTTTTCTCTGTTACGGTGTACGGTCAAGCTCCGCGAGGTGTGGCCTTTCTTGACGGAAAACCCGCCCGGACACTGGCGCTCTTGTATGCACCTAAAGTGAAATGCTCTAGCCTCCGCTATTTGTAACCAGGGTTGCGATCTTTTGCCCGTCGGGCGAGCCGAGGCCGGTGCATGGGTCCCATCCCGCAGCGGCGTTGTAGCTGCCGTTCGAGCCGGACGTCACGTCGTAAAAATTCGCTTCGCCGCCGGTGTAGAGCGTGGGATTGAGGAAGCCGGCATTGCGGCCGGTCTGCTGGTTCACCAGCGCAACCAGTGCAGCCCATAGCGGCGCGACCGCGCTGGTGCCGCCCACGACGGCGGATTGGCCATCGACCAGGATCTGATAGCCGGTTGCGGGGGCGGCATCGCCTGCAACATCCGGCACGCCGCGGCCGCCCGCCCCATTCGCCGGCGCGGGCACCTTTGCGCCAGACTGCCACGAGGGCAGTGCGAAAAAGCTGGAGACGCCGCCGCCGGTGGCACCACCACCTTGTGACAGATCGTTCCACACCGTTTCGGTGGAGCGCACGCCGTTGGAAACAGTGAGATCGGTGCCGCCGCAGGCCAGCACGTGCGGGCTAGAGGCGGGAAAGTCGACGTGGTTGGCGCCATCCGAGACGCCGTCCGTGGAGCCGGAGTCGCCGGAGGCCACAGTGATGGTGACGCCGAGCGCCGCCGCAGACTGCATCGTGTTGTCGAAGCTGGTGAGTGACGCCGTGTCCCAGGAAGACTCCGGTCCACCCCAGGAGATGGAGATCACCGACGGCTTGTTGGTGGTGTCGTGGATAGCCGCAGAGATGGCGTCCTGAAAACCCTGGTTGGTGTTGGGCGCGAAGTAGACCGCGATGCGTGCGCCGGGGGCGATCGATCCGGCGACCTGGATGTCCAGCGCAACCTCACCGTCGGCGCCGTTGGGATCGCCGGGCGAGTTGGTGCCGCCATCGACCGGCACGGCGATGACGGCGGGTGGAGTGATACCGAGCTGTCCGAAGTAGGTCTCGATATCGGAGCTCTCGTAGCCGCCGCCGAGTTCGATGAGCGCGATGCACTGGCCTCGTCCGTTGGCGGAGGTGGGATAGTCGTAGGTCCTGGCGACCTGCGGCGGAGTAAAGCTGGCCTGTGCAGCGTTGGGATGGGCGAAGACGATCTGGTTGAGCCAGCGGATGTGGGGCCGCGCGATGGGACGCGTATCCAGGCCAAGCACGGTTTCGACGACCGCGGACTCGGGTTCCGGCACGGACAATTTTCCGGTGAAAGCGTGAAAGAAGCGGCCTGCGGGCGGCGGCGCGGTGTGTTCGTAGTCCTGCAGGTCGATGCCGAAGGTCTGTTCCAACTGCTGCGCGGTGCCGCGCAGCCACACGCGGCGGGCGGCGCGGTCTTCGTGCACCAGCGTTAGACCGTGGCGCGCGGCAAGGGTGCGTAGCTGGTCCATTGCCTGCGCCGGGGCACCGTGCGCATTCAGATACTCCTCGCGGCTGAGCTGACGGCCTTTGAGAGCGGCGACATCGAGCGGCTGCGCGCGCTTGAGGATGACCGTAACCGTGATCTGCTTCGTGGCAGAGGTCTTGCCGATGAGACGGCAGTTACGCGGCGCTGGGTGATCGCTGTTGGGAACGGGAATGAGACGCACCTGACGTTGGGGGGACATGAGGAGCTCCTTGGTCTTGAGTGATGTCACTCAATAGATGCGCGATCCGGCCTCGGGAGCTACCCGGCTCCGCCGTCACCCGGATCGGAGACAGCTAGGGTCCGCGCTTTCAGAAGTTTCGGACGATGGTCAATACCGCTTCGTCAGTAGCATTTCGTCAGTAACGTTTGACGACAGGCGGCGGCGCGAGACCGGCGCGTCCCTCGAGGAGCCAGTCGAGCGGTGTCCGCACGTCTTCATCGCGCGCTTCGCCCATCACGCGTGCGATCACTTGCCCCTTCTCGTCAATCACTATGGTTCCGGGAACGACATTGCCGAGGCCGAATTTTTCGAGCGTATCCAGATCGGCGCCGGTCCAAACGTCGAGATCGACGCTGAGGCGGTGCAGCAGCGGCTCGATCTTCTCGTGGTCTTTTGGTGCATCGATCGAGACCGCGACAAACTGGACGTTCTTTCCCGCATAGTCCTGCGAAAGCTTCGAGAGGTGCGGCAGCTCGTCCTGACACGGCTCGCACCAGGTGGCCCAGAAGTTGAACACGACGATCTTGCCGCGCAGCGCAGACAGCTTCTGCGTCTGGCCGCTGAGGTCTTTCAGCGACAGTTTTGGCGCAGATTCGGCAAGCGCTGCAGCGGCCAGCACCGCCAGCGCGCAAACGAGCAGGGTCTTCCGGATCATCCAGACCTCGCTAGAATCGGTGCGTATAGCTGGCGAGCCATACGTATTGCGCGAAGGCGGCGTCGCCGTGTGCGCCATAGACCTCATCCGGAACGCTGGTGGTACGGTCGCGATGCACAGCTTTGAAGACGCTCGCGCTCAGGATGTTCGAGCCGCGCCCGTATTGCAGGCCCGGTCCGGCAGAGACGGCAAAGCCGGCCCGGCGAAAGCCGTTGTCGCTGTTGGGAAAGAGATTGCGCGCCGGCACGCCTTCGTACCGCGGTCCGAAGACAACAGCGAGGCCGCGCACCTGCTGGATGGGCACCGAGACGCCGGCCTCCAACAGGTACTGGTCAGAACGTGCGACGTAGTTATTGAGCGGGGTCGAGGTGCTCTGGGTCGCGCCTCACGCGATGCCGTTCGTGTCTCCCTGCGAGGCGATGTAATCGCCATCGGTGTAGAAGATGAGGTGATTGCCCACAGCGCGGAAGCCCTGCCACTGCACGACCATGCCGTACCCGCCATTGCCGGGCTGGATGGAGTAGTCGACGGGCGCGGTCACCTCGACCGCAGGGCCCACGCCAGTGGTGTTGGTGTTTACAGTGTTCTGTACGTCATCGTTGCCCGTGGGCATCAACAATCCGATGCCGACAGAGGCGTTGCCGCGATGCGCTTTCTTCGGATTCAGGACCCAGGCGTTGCTAGCGACGATGGTATCGCCGATGCCCGAGGCCTGGTACTTGATGGGAGAGTTCTGCGTCTTGCGCGAGGCAAGGAGGAACGGGGCATTGATCTCGAAGCTGATGCGCGGCGTCCACTGGTACATCAGGTCCGCGGTGACGATGTTGATCCGGTTCTCCACCTGATTATGTAACTGTGCCCGGTACTCTTGATAGACATCCCCGACATAGTGCTGGAAGGAGAACTGGTGGCGCTCGCCGATGGTGAGCTGGAAGTGGCCGGGCTGGAGAAATCCGCCCTGCCCGGTGGGAAGACCGTTCTGGTCGATGCCGGGGAGGATCTGCTCGGGCGAGCGAGCGACGATGCAGCCCTGCGCATGCAGGCGGGACGCTCCGAGAAGACTGGCAAAGAGAACAAGAAAGATGGGAAGGAGGTGGCCGGCGGTCTGTTTTGTGGACGTAGGATGAGTGACTCTATTTTGCGGGAGGGGAAAAAGGTTCAATGGATTGGCCTCAAATCAACAAATGGAAGACTGCAATTTGCTCTCACGGATGCGCTGAATTGTCATGCGTGCATTTATCAGTTACATATCGCGAGGGACAGCTATTTGTGCATACGGGATGTGCACTCACTTTACGGGCGCTGGTTCATGCGCGTCGTGACCCGAAGGATGGGATTTGTATTCAGCCCTTCGGTCGAGAGGACGGTCGCGATGCGTGCGTGCAAGATGCCTCTTGCAGCTATAACGCTGGTGCGACGGTTGTGCGGTCGCCGTGGCTGGGCGGTTGGGAGATGACCAGGAATCGCGCGTCTTCGCTGCCGCGATTGAAAACTTGGTGCGGCGTCTGCGCGGGGATGGTAAGGCCGGTCGATGGCCTGAGGCGATGTTCTTCACCGTCGAGCTCGATAGTGAGCTCGCCGGCGAGCACGTAGAAGAATTGTGTTGTGCGCTGATGCAGGTGGCGCTGTTCGGCCGTACCAGGCGGCATGCGCTCTTCGATGATGCTGAGATTGCCGGAGCGGTGGAGATGCCAGCCGTCGCACAGGTCGCGACTCGTCGCGCTCGGCCAGGTGTAGTGCTCGGCGTTGTCGGTGCTGGCTACTCTCATTGCGGCGGCCTCCTGCCATCAGAACAGCGAGACGATAGGGTATACACAAAGCGCAAATGCGTCACCTGCACTGCAGCCCTTCTTTCCCGGCGCTGCCGCAGCGTTGCAAACCTGGACGATTTCACTATCTTTATTCGTGGTGAGGCGGCGCTGCTTCCGGCGTCTCTGTCCATGGCTGGCGAATTCTCTTATGACGAAGGAGTGCGGGATATGCGGCGGCGGGAATTTGTGAAGGCAATGATTGCAGCGTCTGTGAGCGCGCGAACGATGATGGGACAGAATGCGCCAGCCTCGGTGGCGCCATCAGCGCCGCCGCCGATTCCTCCAAAGGCCGCACCGCTCCCTGCTCCGGGACCAGTGCCCTGGATGCGCGGCCTCTTGGAGGCGAAACGGCTGCCGATGACGCCGCTGGTGCCGGACGCTGTCGCGCATACCAAAACATACTTCTTCACCCGGTCGCAGCTTGCCACGCTGCGGCAGCTTTGTGAGGTGCTGATGCCTCCGCTGAAAAGCGCGCCGGGGGCCATTGATGCAGGCGCACCCGAATTTCTGGATTTCCTGATCTCGGTATCGCCTGCCGACCAGCAACAGTTATACGTTGACGGCCTAGAACGGATGGACGCCGAGGCGAGACGGCAGTTCGGCCTTCCCTTCGCCGGAGTGAATCTGCAGCAGGCCGACGCGTTGATCCGGCCCTGGCTGCGGACGTGGATGACCGACCATCCCCCGAACGATCCCCACGAGCGGTTCATAAACCTGGCGCACAGCGATATTCGCACGGCGACGATCAACTCCAAGCCGTGGAGTGACGCGCTGCCGGCGGATGACGATGCCCGCATGGAAGAGGGGTTGTACTGGTACCCGGTGGATCCGGATCTCGATCGTAGCCGTTCGCGGAAGCGCTGAAAGGCTTAATCGCAATCCGTGACGGAACCGGAAGAAAAGCGGAAAGGGCTCAACCAGGATGCTGGACGAAGTAGATGTACTGATTATTGGCTCGGGTCATTCTGGTGGGATGGCCGCGAAGGTGCTCACCGAGAAAGGCATCTCCTGCGTCATGCTGAATGCGGGTCCGGTGGCCGACATACGCAAAGACACCGAACTGCGGCAGGCCTTCACACTTCCCTATCGTGGATTCAAGCAGCCGGGGCAGCTGCCGCATGTCTTCCAGGCCAACGAATTCAACGCGAATACATGGGTGGATGAGAAGGAAGTCCCCTACACATATGCGTCGGCAAGCCCTTACAACTGGGTACGCGTGCGCCTGTTCGGCGGACGATCGCTCTTCTGGTCGCGGCAATCGTTCCGGCTGAGCGACTATGAGTTCAAGGCGAAGTCGCATGACGGTTTCGGCGACGACTGGCCGATCAGCCTGGCCGATCTGGCGCCCTACTACTCAAAGGTGGAAGAGATCTTCCGCGTTCAGGGCGCGCCCGCCGGACTGGCGCAGTTCCCGGACGGCAACTTCGTGAACGACGACAGCCCATGGTGCGGCGCGATGGAGCGCTTTCGCAAAGCGGGCGAGCAGCGTGGCGTGCCGGTGTACAAACAACGCACGTCGCTCGGCGTCAACGGCCTGGCCAGCTCCATCAACCTGCTGCTGCCGGACGCCTTTGAGACAGGAAAGCTTGAAGCCATCCCCAACGTCGTCGTGCGCGAGCTGCGCGTGAATCCAACCACGGGTCTGGTCCGCGAGGTGCACTTTGTGGACCGCATCTCGCGCCGGGAGATGTCGATCAAAGCGCGGGTCGTGGTGCTGGCGGCAGGAACCCTCGAAAGCACGCGGCTACTGCTGAACTCAAAGATCGCAAACTCGAGCGGCGTCATGGGTCACTACCTGATCGACCAGATTTATGGCGCGGGCATCGTCTGTTCCGTACCGGAGGCGCGCGATGGCAAGAGCACGCGCGAGCTGATGGAAGGCGCGGCGATCGTTCCCCGCTTCCGCAATATCCAGACCAGGGCGAAGGATTTTCTGCGTGGCTATGCGCTGAACGTATCGAGCAGTACTCACCCCATGGACCCGAAGAACTTCGTCGCCTATGGCAGAGAACTGGAAGAAAAGCTGGAGAGCTACAGCGGCAGTGGCTTCCATGTGGGCATCATGGGCGAGGTGCTGGCGCACTACGACCATCGCGTCAGCATCGACAAGAATGTGGTCGATGCCTGTGGCATCCCGGTATTGCACATTGACACGCGCTACACCGACAACGAGTTCAACATGGCGCGCGACGCAGTGGACGCGAGCCTGGAGCTGGCTCACCTGGCGGGGTTCGAGGTGCTGGCGAAGAACTATGACCCGAATCCCCCGGGCTACAGCATCCACGAGTTGGGCACCTGCCGGATGGGAGACGACCCAAAAACGAGCGTGCTAAATAAATGGTGCCAGAGCCACGACATCAAGAACCTCTTCGTTGTGGACGGCAGCAGCTTCGTTAGTTCGGGATGGCAAAACCCGACCATGACCATCCTGGCGCTGGCGATGTGGTCGTCCGAGCACCTGGCGGAGCAGATGCGACAGGGGAATGTGTAACGAGCGAAGTTACAAGGGAATGTTGCCGTGCTTGCGTGGCGGGTTCGTGTCCCGCTTGCCGTCCAGCATTTCGAGCGCGCGGATGAGGCGGCGGCGGGTCTCGCGCGGGCGGATCACGGCATCGATGTAGCCGCGCTCAGCGGCGATATAGGGATTCGCGAAGCGCTCGCGGAAATCGGCTACGCGCTCCTTGCGAGCTTCGGCCAATACTGCGGCTTTGCGCTCCTCGCTCAGCTCACCTTCTTTTTTTTCCGCCGCGCGCAGCGCCTGGGCTAGCTCGCGGCCGTAGACGTTGTTGTCCGCGCCCTCCGCACCCATCACGGCGATCTCCGCGGTGGGCCAGGCGAAGTTCGCGTCAGTGCGGATGTGCTTCGAGCTCATGACGCAGTAGGCGCCACCGTAGGCCTTGCGCGTGATCACCAGCAGCTTGGGCACCGTCGCTTCGGCGAAGGCGTAGAGCAGCTTGGCGCCGTGGCGGATGATGCCGCGGTGCTCCTGCTCGGTGCCAGGCAGGAAGCCGGGGACGTCTTCCAGCGTGACCAGCGGGATGTTGAAGGCATCGCAGAAGCGCACGAAGCGCGCGGCTTTGGTCGAGGCATCGATGTCCAGCACGCCGGCGAGGAATGCGGGCTGGTTGGCGACCACGCCGACGGAGCGCCCGCTGAGCCGCGCGAAGCCAATGACGATGTTGCGTGCGAAGTGCTCCTGCACCTCGAAGAAGTAGCCGTCGTCGACGATGCGCCCGATAACGTCCTTGATGTCGTAGGGCTGCGAAGGATCGGCGGGCACGATGGTATCGAGCGATGCATCTTCGCGATCGGCAGGATCTTCCGTGGCGCGCCGCGGCGGCGGATCGAGATTGTTCGCGGGCAGAAAGCTGAACAGTTCGCGCAGCATGGCGAGGCATTCCTGGTCATCGTGCGCCAGGAAATGCGCCACGCCGGAGACCTCGTTATGCGTGGCCGCGCCGCCCAGCTCTTCCTTCGAGACCTCTTCGTGCGTCACGGTGCGGATCACGTCCGGACCGGTGACGAACATGTGGGCGGTCTTGTCGACCATGAGGATGAAGTCGGTGATCGCGGGCGAGTAGACAGCGCCTCCGGCGCAGGGACCCATGATGGCGGAAAGCTGCGGGATCACTCCCGAAGCGAGCGTGTTGCGGAGGAAGATGTCCGCGTAGCCGGCGAGCGAGACGACACCCTCCTGGATGCGCGCGCCGCCGGAGTCGTTCAGCCCGATAATCGGCGCGCCGACCCGCATCGCCGCGTCCATGATCTTGACGATCTTGGCAGCGTTCGTTTCCGAGAGCGAGCCGCCGAAGACGGTGAAGTCCTGCGCATAGACGAAGACGGTGCGGCCGTCGATCGTGCCATAGCCGGTGATGAAACCATCGCCCGGGATGCGCTGCTTGTCCATGTCGAAATCGGTCGCGCGGTGGGTGACGAACTTGTCCGTCTCTTCGAAGGAACCGGGGTCGAGCAGCAGGTCGACCCGTTCACGGGCTGAGAGCTTGCCGGCACGATGCTGGCGCTCGCGGCGCTCCGCGCCACCGGCCTCCTCGGCCAGGGCGTGGCGGCGTTCCAGTTCGGCGAGCGAAGCTGCGTGACGATGGCTGGGGTGGGAGTCGTCCATCAGAAAGGCAATTATAGGGGGACTCGTCGTCCGGGCGGAGGAGCCTGCGGCGTATGCGGTGGGAGCGGTTCCCGCTGGTCGCTCGTTCATGGGCGACACAAATGTCAGGGTGAGCCGATCAGTCATCAAAGCTGCGGCCAGCAGAGACACAGACGTCGGCTATCTGATAAGAATCGTGCGCGACCGCTAAAAGACGTGCCGGTGAAAGATGTCATCCTTCTCCCGGCAGGGCGAGCAGAGCGCGCTTACTCCGCAACCAAGCAACAGAGCCGCCCCCACGGTGACGAGGATAGCGGGCAGGTACGACTCGATCTGGGAGAACCAGTGAGCGACGATGGAAAAATCTGTAGTTAGCATCGAACACTCCGCGATGATATAGAACGCAAATCCCTGATTTTGGTTTGCTGTCAGGCACAAGAATAACCTTGGTTGCTACTTGACAGCGTCCCTCCAAACGGGCAAAGGCGCTCACTCGATACGCGCAGATGAGAGTAATGCCCCGAGTAGCGGATTGGGAAGCCTTTCTTGCCGTGGCACTTAGCTGTATTCCCAGTAGCGGAATGGAGAGTTGGTTTTTCCACCGTTGCTGGTTTCATCTCACTGGAAGCAGAATCGATGTGCGTGGCAACCTTTGTCCACAATCCGGATCAAGCTGGCGAAGGCGAGCCGCGGCTGCGCTGGCTATTTCTTGACCTGAACTCCTACTTCGCCTCTGTGGAGCAGGAGCTGGTGCCCAGTTTGCGTGGCCGCCCCATGGCAGTGGTGCCGGTGGTGGCGGACACCACGTGCTGCATCGCCGCCAGTTATGAGGCCAAGGCCTTTGGCGTGAAAACCGGTACGCAGGTGGGCGAGGCAAAACGGATGTGCCCGGGCATCGAGCTGGTGGAGGCGCGACACGAGCTCTATGTCGAGTATCACAACCGCATCGTCGAGGCAGTGGAGACGGTGGTGCCTGTCTCGTCCGTGATGTCGATCGACGAGATGGCCTGTCGGCTGATGGGCCGAGAGCAGCCACTGCTGGCGGCACTCGACCTGGCGCAGCGGGTGAAGGCGAAGATCCGCGACACAGTCGGTTCGACCTTGCGCTGCTCCGTCGGCCTCGCGCCGAACCGGTATCTCTCCAAGGTCGCGAGCGATATGGAGAAGCCTGACGGGCTGGTGGCGCTGACGCCGGACATCCTGGAAGCCGCACTGCTGCGCCTGACCCCCCGCGACCTGCCGGGCATCGGCCCGCGCATGGAGGCGAGGCTGCACCAGGCAGGCATTCGGACCATGCAGCAGTTGTGGGCGCTCGATCGCGACCAGATGAACAATCTGTGGGGAGGCATGGGCGGCGACAAGCTGTGGCACTGGCTGCGCGGCGAGGACTTTGAAGACGCAGAGCTGGAGCACGCGAAGTCCATTAGCCATAGTCACGTGCTGGCACCGGAGCTGCGCACGCGCGACGGCGCCTACGCCGTGTTGAGCAAGCTGCTGCACAAGGCGGCGATGCGGCTGCGCACCGCGAAGTTATGGACCACGAATTTGCGGCTGAGCGCGAAGTTCGCGGTGCCCAAGGATATCTCCGCGCGGCAGCACAACTCGGGCATTCCGCAGCTTGGCTGGTCGGAGAGCACCACGCTGGTCGAATGCCAGGACAACCAGACGCTAACCGAGGGGCTAAAGAAGCTGTGGGCCGGGATGCCCAACGGGCGGAACTACGCAAAGCCGTTCTATGTGGGAGTGGCGCTGGGCAATCTGGTGCCCGATCATCTGCACACGCTCGATCTGTTCGCCGGGCTCGAAACAGAAGTGCGGCGGACAAACTTGGCGGCGACCATGGACAGCATCAACAAGAAGCACGGAACGACGACGCTGTTTTACGCGAGCATGCTGCCCGCCGGGACGGCCGCGGCGACGCGGATTGCGTTCACGAGTATTCCGGATCTCTTCTGAGGACATGCGGACCCGGCAATTTATGCTGGCGCGTGGAGGACCGCAATGGCCAAGACACTAGCCAGCCCGGCGGATTGCGAGGAGATTCGGCGGCGCATTGCGGCGCTCGCGCCGGAGTCGCCGCGGCGATGGGGCTCGATGTCCATCGGCGGCATGCTGTGCCATGTGGATGACAGCTACCGTGCAGTCCTGGGCGAGCGGCCGTTTTCGACGGCCAAGCTTGCAGTTCCGCCGTGGTTTGCGAAGTTTGTGGCGTTGCGCGCCCCGATGCAGTGGCCACGCAACCTGATGACCGCGGAGTCGGTGCGGCAGGGCGGCGGCGGTACGCCGCCGGTGGCATTTGCCGAGGATCGGGCGCGGCTGCTGAAGACGTTCCAACGCTTTTGCGGGTGCACACAATTGATGACCGTCCATCCAATGTTCGGCAGCATGAAACGCGCGGACTGGCTGCGCTGGGGCTATCTGCACGCCGACCATCACCTTCGCCAGTTCAGTGCATGACAGCGCCTCCGAAAGAATATCGGGGGCGGCTCGCGCCTTCGCCCACCGGACTGCTGCACCTGGGACACGCGCGCACCTTCTGGACCGCGTATGAGCGGGCGCGCGATACGGATGGCGTGCTGATCTTGCGCGACGAGGACCTGGACACGCAGCGAGCGCGCGCGGACTGCGCCGCGGCGATGACGGAGGACCTGGGCTGGCTGGGAATCTCGTGGCAGGAAGGTCCAGATGTGGGTGGCGTGTTTGGTCC
>JAUTWX010000056.1 GCA_030838385.1 Acidobacteriaceae bacterium | reverse complement strand
GCAATGCTTGCGCATCGGCGTGCGCGCGGGACAGATGGGACGGCAGTAGATACCAGTCGAGGTGACGGCGGTGAAGAAGCGGCCATCGAAGCGGCCATCGCGGGTCTGCAGCGCGCGATAGCAGACGTCGGGATCGAGCGGGACGGGATCGAGCTGTGCCGGATCGAGCGGGACGGAATCGATAAGTGCCGGGTGGCCGAGTACGGAGTTCATCACCTGCTCAGTGTGCTCCCGCGGGGCACGCCGTGTCTGGCCATTTTCGGACGCGATGGATTATCGCGCATGTTGCGATGAAGAGCGGCGATGCGGGCTCAGGGCCTGCGTATCTAAATGAATACGCAGCATGAATACGCAGCCACAACATTTGAGGGTCCATAAAACTAGGCAATCCGCACAGCATGCACTAGAATTTGACACCACACATGGACAATCCCGCGGTCTCCGTCAACGAAACACCGGCCAAAGCGTTTCCCTCCTCGTCGGGGGAGATGTTCGATCAATACTTCACGCAGGGTTCGAAGTGCAGCTTCAAGAAAAATGACCTGCTGGACCCGCGGGCGCGCCGCCTGTTTGAGACGACGGCGCTGGCGTGTTCGGTGGACGCGTATCCTTTCCAGATTCCGCTGGAAGGGCGTCCGGGGCCGATGGTGACAGCGGACGGCCACCAGATGCTGATGCTGTCGTCCTATGACTACCTGGGGCTGATCGGGCATCCGCGGGTGCAGCGCGCCGCGATGGAAGCGCTGGACCAGTACGGGACGGGGACGGGCGGCGTGCGTCTGCTGACAGGCACGCTGGACCTGCACCGCGAGATGGAGCGCGCGGTGGCGGAGTACAAGGGGACGGAGGCGGCGGTGACGTACAGCTCGGGCTACCTGGCGAATGTCGCAGTGATCGCATCGCTGTTCGGGCCGGCGGATCGCGTGATCATGGACACGCTGTCGCATCGCAGCCTGCTGGATGCGTGCCGGATGGCGGGGGTGCAGATGCAGCGCTTCCGGCACAACGATCCGGAGAGCCTGCGGCAGGAGATCCAGAACGGACCGACGGCGAACCGCACGCTGATCATCAGCGACGGCGTGTTCTCGATGGATGGCGACATCTGCATTCTGCCGGAGCTGATTGCGATCAAGAAGGAGTTTGGCTGCTTCCTGCTGGTGGACGAGTCCCATGCCTCAGGCACGCTGGGCCGGCATGGACGCGGGACGGACGAGCACTTTGGCGTGGACACGAACGAGGTAGATATCTGGACCGGCTCACTGGCCAAGGCGATTCCGTCGAATGGCGGCTTCGTCGCGGGATCGCAGCAGCTCTGCATCTTCCTGCAGCATGCGTCGGCACCATTCATTTTTTCCGGCGCGATGGCTGCACCCGCCATTGCTGCGGTGAAAGAAGCGCTGGCGGTGCTCAAGGATGAGCCGGAGCGCGTCTCGCGGGTGCAGTGCAATGCGCAGTTCCTGCGCTCGGGCTTGCAGCGACTGGGCTACGACACGGGATTGTCGGAGACGGCGGTGATCCCGGTGATCTATAAGGACGAGCCCTCGGCGGCGCTGACGGCGCGGCGGCTGCGCGACTTCGGCATTCTGGCGACACCGGTGCTCTTCCCTGCAGTCGCGCAAGGCTCGCCGCGATTGCGGCTGTGCGTGACGGCGGGGCACACGCGCGAGCAACTGGAATTTGCGCTGGACGTCTTCGGCAAGCTGGCGAACTAGGGACTGGCCGTCCCGGGCAATTGCGCCTGCGGCGCGTGTCGTTGGGTTCGCTTCCTTTGGTCGCTCACGTTTGGAACTGTGGGCGAGCGAGCTTTTCCCACATCTCTTCGAGAGGTGGGCGTCCGGTCCTGCGGCAGTGCTGGCAGAATGCAGCTTCCTCGGTTCGCTCAGAATGAGATCCTTTGTTTCATGCGAATGCAATGACTCGACACACTCAGAGTCTTCAGCGGGGCAATCTTGCCGAGTAGTAGAGCAGCGGTACTGGTTACGGGAGCTAGCGGCTTCCTGGGCGGGCGGCTGGCTGAGATGCTGGTCGAGCGCGGTGAGCCGGTGCGGGTTCTGGCGCGTGCGACCTCCGACCTGCGACATCTGTCGCATCTGCAGATACAGATTTTGCGCGGCGAACTGGATGATGCTGCTGCGCTGGCCGAGGCGATGCGCGGCGTTCGAGTGATCTATCATTGCGCGGCCTGCTCGACCGACTGGGCCGCTCCTTCTACGTATCTGAGAGCCAACGTTGCGGGCACGCAGAATCTGCTGGATGCAGCGGTGCGCGCGGGCACGGTCGAGCGGTTTCTGCATGTGAGCACGACGGATGTGTATGGCTATCCGCGGGTGCCATGCGATGAGAGCGCGCCGATGCGTGATGTGGGGCTGCCTTACAACCGGACGAAGATCCAGGGCGAAGAGGCGGTGTGGCGCGCACACCGCGAGCAGGGGCTGCCGGTGACGATGGTGCGGCCGGCATCGATCTACGGGCCGCGGGGGACGGCGTTCGTTACAGACATTGCGGCGCTGCTGCGCGATGGCTGGATGGCGCTGGTGGATGGCGGGCGGGCGCGCGGCGGCTTTACCTACGTGGACAACGTAGCGGAGGCGATGATGCAGGCGGCCGAGAGCGCGGCGACCGTGGGACGCGCGTACAACATCTGTGACGGAACGAATACGACATGGCGCGAGTACACGAACGCGCTCGCAGATTCGCTGGGCTACCGGCGGCCGCGGCTGGTGCTTCCCTTCCCTGCGGCGATGGCAGTAGCGGGAACGATGGAGGCGCCATTCGGATTGCTGAAGCTGCAGGGGCGGCCGCTGCTGACACGGCACGCGGTGTATCTGCTGGCGCGGGATCAAGAGTATTCGGCGGCACGGGCGCGGGAGGATTTCGGGTTTGCGCCGCGGGTGTCGTTTGCCGAAGGGATGGCGCGGTCGACGGAATGGGTGCGGTCCCGTTCCTAGGCAGCGTATCAAGTTCTGATACGGAAGGTCGCTTCGCTCCGACCGGTTGTCAGGAACATCCCTACCCTGGCTTGCGCTAGGGTAGGGTACCCCGCGTTACCAGGCCGCAAAAAAGAAGCCATAGCCCTGGTGCCGAGTCTCCGTGCCCCAACCCGTCAGCACCTTCGCCACTTCCACCACGTCCTGCTGCGTATAGCCGCGGGGCCTGAATTTGACGTTTCCGGGCGCGGAGATCGATTCCCGCAGATTGTTGAATATCATCGCGGGAGGACGGTGTTTCGCCGCGACCGCGAGTCGGGGAACGTGTTGGGGAAGTTGTCCGGATGTGAACGGGAAGTTTTGATTCTGGACAGGCGCAATGCCTCTGCATTGCGAGAAGCTTTCGATTCCTCAAGCAGTTAGAGTGCGATCCAGCGTTGCGGCATTGGCCCGGTGCTTGCTTTGATGAGGTCGTCCGATCTTCGTCAACGCCCTGGAGGCAACATGTCTGCACTCTTCCCCTCACTGTTCAATGACCTGCGCTATGCGATCCGCCAATTGAGAAAGCGGCCCGGCTTTGCACTGGTATGCGTGGTGACGCTGGCGCTGGGCATTGGGGCCAACACGGCGGTCTTCAGCGTGATGAATGCGGTGCTGTTGCGCTCGCTACCGGTGGCCGATGCGGCACGCGTTGTGTACCTGAGAACATCCAATCCGCCTCGGGGCACGGGAACGATCGATTCGAATCAGACGTTCTCGTACCCGGTCTATGATGCGCTGCGCCGGCAGCGAGGGGCGATGGAAGTGATGGCCTACGTGCCGCTGTCGACGCAGAAGGTGGCGGTGCGCTATGGAACGCAGCCGGGCGTGGCCGAGGGCGAGATGGTGAGCGGGAATTTCTTTTCCGGACTCGGAGTGAAGCTGGCACGCGGGCGCGGATTCACAGCGCAGGATGAGGCGAGCCACGCGCCGATTGCGGTGATCAGTTACAGCTACTGGACCGAGCGTTTCTCGCGCAATCCGGAGGTGCTGGGGCAGACATTTTATGTCAACGGCACGCCGATCACGATTGTGGGCATCGCGACGGAGGGATTTGAAGGCATCGAGTCCGGCGTGTCGACCGACTTCTGGATTCCGCTGCAGAGCCGCGCGGAGCTAAATGCGTGGGGCGCTCCGCTGCAGGATGGGAAGACGTACATCAACAATCCAACGTGGTGGTGCCTGCGGTTGATTGGACGGCTGGCTCCGGGCGTGACCAAGGCGCAAGCGGTGGCGCAATTACAGTCTACGTTTCAGACGGCGGCTTATGTGGGGCTGGGCAGCCCGATGGCGGGCGAGAAGCGGCCCACGCTGAGTGTGGAGGCCGCGAAGAGTTTTCCTGGATACGAGGCGCAGTACGGCCAGCCGCTGCGCATGCTGATGGCGATGGTGGGACTGGTGCTGCTGATTGCGTTGAGCAATGTGGCGATGCTGCTGATGGCACGCAATGCAACGCGGCAGCGGGAGTTCTCGCTGCGGCTGGCGCTGGGCGCGGGCCGCAGAGAGTTGTTTCGCCAACTGCTGATGGAGAGTCTGCTGCTGGTGGCGATCGGCGGCGAGCTGGCCTGGCTCTTTGCCACGCTGGCAACGAAGGCACTGGGAGCGTGGGCACGCATCGAGTCGATTCTGGCGCCGGACACGACGGTGCTCCTGTTCACGCTGAGCATCCTGGTGCTGGCGGCGCTGCTGTTTGGGGTGGCGCCATTGCGCATCGCGCTTTCTGCCGGGCCGGGACTGGCGCTGAAGACATCGGCCGCGACTTCAAATACCGACGCCGGCAAGTCGCGAACCGGCAAAGTCATTGTCACACTGCAAATGGCGCTGTGCGTGGTGCTGCTGGTGGGCGGCGGCCTGCTGGTCCGCACCTTACGCAATTTGCAAAATATTCCGCTGGGCTTTCCAACGAATGGGCTGGTGGTCTTCGGGGTGAATCCGCATGTGACGTCGATTCCGCAGGGCAAGGCGTTTTATCAGGAGCTGATGAGCAAGCTGCGCGCGCTGCCGGGCGTGGAGTCTGTGACCATCATGGAAGAGCGGTTGGGGTC
>JAUTWX010000052.1 GCA_030838385.1 Acidobacteriaceae bacterium | reverse complement strand
AGGTGCTTCAGGGAGTTCACGTCCGGGAAGCACGCGCTCTGCAAAGAAGAACAGGACTGTGGCGGCGAGAATGATCAAGATAGGAAGCATTTTCAAATTCCTCCGGCAGTGAATCTTCAATGGCCCGAGATTATGCAAGCGGTGTTGTGCGGCTCAACGGAGGAGGTGACAGTTTCTTCTGCTGTCACAGCGAGATTGGAGCCGAGGGATTTCCTCGAGGCTCGATCGTTAAGCCAGCAAGGATTCCGAAGGCCTCACAACTGACGGGATACAATCGCGGCATTCACGATGATGATTTCGCTCACCAGGAACAGTGACGTTCCGCTGCGGCAGCAACTCGCGGAGCAGATAGTGTTTCTGATTACGACCGGACAGCTTCGCGCAGATGAAGAGATGCCGAGCGTGCGTGCTTTGGCGCGGCGCGTGAAAGTGCATCACAACACGGTGAGTGAGGCGTATCAGGACCTTGTTCGGCGCAACTGGCTCACGCGACGACGCGGCAGCCGCCTCACCGTGGGAACCGGCTCAGGCGCGAGTCTGCACGCGCCTTCCAATCTGGATGAACTCATTAATGAAAGCATCCAGCGGGCCAAGGAGATGGGCTATTCGCTTCAGGCGCTGCGGGCGCGTGTGCGCGAACGCCTCATGGCTCAATCGCCAGATCACATTCTTGTTGTGGAGGAGGAACAGGGTCTGCGCGAAGTCATTCGACAGGAGGTTCAGGAAAAGGTTGGCCGGCCCGTGGAAAGCTGTTCGTGGGAACAGCTTCTCAAGGAACCGGGCCTGGCGGTTGGCGCCCAAGTATTCGCTCCAAACCACATCGTGGAAGATTTGAAGCCGTTCATTCCGCTGCATCGGCCTGCCGTTTCTATCACGTTCTCTCGCGCGGACGAGCAGGTGGAGATCATTCGTAAGTTGAAAAAGCCCTCGATCATTGCGGCTGTGTCGATTAGTGAAAGCCTGCTGCAGACGGCACGAGGTCTATTCGCTCCAGCGATCGGGAGAAAGCATGTCTTCCAGGAAGTGCTGCTGTCAGTAGACAAGAGGATGAAATTGAACGGAGTCGATCTGGCCTTCTGTGACTCGGCTGCTATGCCTTTGGTGAGTTGCAAGCAGAAGGTTCATTATCGGCTCATTCCTTCTGATTGCCTCGAGTATCTTGCCACCTCAGTGATCCCCACCTCGTGAAGAATCCATGGCCTGACGGGTGATGCAGGCCGATGATCGGTGGAACCGCAGGAAGTTTCTTACCGTGTCTCCCCTTGACAGCTTAGGGGAGCCAGTCCTAGACTCCTAAGCAAATTAGGAGGAGACCTTTTGGGCGACCAGGCGCAACTGCTTCCCGGCACACTCGATCTGCTGATCCTGAGGGCAGTGTCGCTGGGGCCGCTGCATGGATACGGCATTCTGCTGCGCATTGGGCAGATCTCCGGCAACGCACTGCTGATCGAGCAGGGTGCACTCTATCCGGGGTTGTTTCGCCTAGTGCGCCAGGGAGTGCTGAAGGCGCAATGGGGTACTTCGGAGAACAATCGCAGGGCCAAGTTTTACGAACTCACCGCCGCGGGCCGCAAGCGTCTGCGCGAAGAGACTGACAACTGGAATCGGCTCGCGACCGCCATCGGCTGTGCGCTCGCGGCACAACCGGAGGAAGTATGAAACTCCTCGCATCCCTTCGTTTCCGCATCGCCAATCTCTTTGAACGTGCGCAGAAAAATGCCGACATGGAGGAGGAGCTTCGCTCGCACATCCAGCATCGCGCGGACGATCTGGAGCGGTCGGGCCTTGCTCGCGCTGAGGCGGAGCGGCGCGCGCGTGTGGAGTTTGGCGGGTATGAGCGCTACCGACAGGAGTCGTATGAGGCGGCGCGCGGACAGTTTTTCGAAACGCTACTGCAGGATGTGCGCTTCAGCCTTCGCATCCTGCGCAAGTCTCCCGGATTTACAGTGGTGGCCATTCTGACGCTGGCGCTGGCCATCGGGGCAAACGCTGTGGTGTTCAGTGTTTTGAATGCGCTGATACTGCGTCCGCTCAATGTGCCGCAGATGCAGAGCCTTTGGGGACTTGAGCGCGGGAGCGATCAGAACGTGAGTGAGTCGTACCCGGACTATCTCGATCTGCGCGATCGCAACCGCAGCTTCGACGGTCTGGCAGCGTATGGACTCGCTTCTGTGGGGCTCGATACGGGCAACAACCCGTCGCCTGCCTGGGTTTACGAAGTGAGCGGGAACTACTTCGACGCATTGAGCATTCATCCGTATCTTGGCCGCTTCTTTCACGCGGCGGATGAGCATGGTCCGAACAGCGTTCCGTATATCGTGCTGCCCTACGCTTATTGGCAGAGCCGCTTTCAAGGCGATGGCAGTGTGGTGGGCCGTGTCGTTCAGTTGAACAAGCATCCGTTTACGATCCTTGGCGTAGCGCCACCGGAGTTTCGCGGGACTTTATCGTTTCTCTTTCCCGATTTCTGGGTACCCCTCGTGGACCAGGAGCAGATGGAGGGAACAAATAATCTGAACGCGCGTGGAAACCGTAACATTCTGATGGTGCTGGGACATCTGAAAGCGGGAGTCGCTCCGGCACAGGCTATTTCCGATCTGAATTCGATTGGCTCGTACCTGGAGAAGACCTATCCCAAAGACGATGGCCATATGACCTTCTCGTTGGCGCGTCCTGGTCTCGCCGGGGACTGGTTTGGGCGTCCACTGAAGGAATTCCTTGCGGCATTGATGCTGCTCGCGGGTTTGATCCTGCTGGCCGCGTGTGCAAACCTGGGCAGCCTGTTTGCCGCACGCGCCGCCGACCGTGGGCGGGAAGTTGCTTTGCGACTCGCGCTTGGAGCGAGCCGCAGACGCATTCTGCGCGGACTCTTTACCGAAGCCATACTGATCTCACTTGCCGGAGGTGCGGTCGGACTCTCGGGGAGCGTCGTGCTGTTGCGCTGGCTGAGCGCATGGCGGCCGCTTTCGGCATCTGCTCTACAAGTGCCGGTGAACCCCGACGCAAAGGTGTATCTGGTGGCTTTGCTGCTGGCTTTAGCGAGCGGGTTCCTGTTTGGCGCGGTGCCAGTGCGGCAGGTGCTTCGCACGGATCCGTACCAGGTGGTCAAGGCGGGATCATCCGGCTCGATCAGCGGCAGGCTGGGGCGGCGGATTACGATCCGCGACCTGTCGCTTGTGGTGCAGATTGCGATCTGCGCAGTGCTGGTTACGTCTTCAATGGTTGCGGTGCGCGGACTGGCGCGCTCACTGCACAGCAACTTCGGTTTTGAGCCGCAGAACGCAATGCTAATAGACACAGCTCTGAGCATGGGCGGTTACAGCGGCGACGCAGTGCTCGTCATGCAAAAGCGCATGATCGATGCGTTAGGGACGATTCCAGGCGTGAATGCTGTGGGATCGGTGGACCGGCCACCATTGCATTACGGCGCGAATACCACGCATGTCTTTAGCGACAGAACGACAGATCTGAGACCATCGCATGCCGCTGCTGAAGTCGCGATGTACAACATTTCTCCCGGATACTTCGATGCAGCGGGCACAAGCCTGCTGGCGGGGCGGGCGTTTAGCTGGCGTGACGACAAGACCTCGCCACGCGTAGCCGTAGTGAATCGGGAGTTTGCCAACAAGATCTTTGGCTCGGTGCGTAAGGCGATGGGCAGCTATTACAAGGCGGAGGATGGGTCGCGCATACAAGTGGTGGGCATTGTCGAAGACGGAAAGTATGCGAGCCTCACCGAAACTTTACGGCCGGCTATGTTCCTACCCGTCCTGCAATCTCCATCGAGTCTGACGACGCTCATAGTGCGCTCGAGGCGCGATCCGCAGCAACTGGCGCCAGCGATCAAGAGCAAGGTGCAGAGCCTGGATCGCGGGCTGCCCTTCAACACGGAAACGTGGAACCAGGAACTGGATGGCGCTCTGTTTGCCTCGCGCATGGCGACGGTGTCGCTGGGTGTGATGGGAGTGATGGGAGCGATGCTGGCGATCACGGGCATCTTTGGCACGGCGGCGTACTCGATCAGCAAGCGGCTGCGGGAGTTGGGCATTCGTATCGCTCTTGGCGCGCAGCGCAGGCAGGTACTGGAAGCGGCGCTGGGACGCGCGTTCCGATTGTTCGCATTCGGAGCGGCGGCGGGATTGGTGCTTGGACTTTTGGCGACCAAGGTGCTGGCCTTCATCGTGTACCAGGCAACGCCGCGCGATCCGCTGGTGTTGGGCGGCGTGGTCCTGGCCATGCTGCTGCTGGGACTGGTGGCGACGTGGATTCCGGCACAGCGGGCATTGTCGGTAAATCCTTTGATGCTGCTGCGCGAGGAGTAACGCAGTGCGACAGTGGCGCTTACTGGAGGAGTTATGAGGCTTCTCAATTCCTTACGTTCAATGATGAGGAAACTCTTCCGGCGTTCACGGCTGAACGTTGAGATGGAGGAGGAGCTTCGCTCGCACATGCAGCATCGCGCGGATGATCTGGAGCGGTCGGGTCTTGCTCGCGCTGAGGCGGAGCGGCGCGCGCGTGTGGAGTTTGGCGGCTACGAGCGATACCGGCAGGAGTCCTATGAGGCGGGCGGCAGCCATTTTTTCGAGCGGCTGCTGCAGGATGTGCGCTTCGGTGTTCGCGTGCTGGCGAAGTCGCCAGGCTTCACCGTGACCGCGGTGCTGACGCTGGCGCTGGCCATCGGGGCGAATGCTGTGGTGTTCAGCATGCTGAATGGACTGGTGCTACGCCCGCTGAATGTGCCGCGGGCGCAGAGCCTCGCGATGATCGAGCGGGGAAGCGACAGCACTCCGATGCAGTCCTATCCCGACTATCTGGATTTGCGCGAGCGCAATCGCAGCTTAGATGGCTTGATGGCGTACCAGATCACGCGCGCTGTACTGGGCACCGGACGCAGCGCGGTGCCTGCATGGCTGTATGAGGCGAGCGGAAACTATTTCGACGTGCTGGGCATTGAGCCGTATATCGGGCGCTTCTTTCACACGTCGGATGAGCATGGCGAGAACAGCAGTCCGAACGTCGTCCTGAGCTATGCGTACTGGGTAAGCCACTTTAGTGGAGATCGCAATGCGATCGGGCGCACGGTGCAACTGAACAAGCATCCGTACGTGATTCTGGGCGTGGCGCCGCCGGAGTTTCTGGGGACGGAGTTGTTTTTCGCGCCGGATTTCTGGGTGCCACTTGTCGACCAGGAGCAGGTGGACGGCTGGAGCATGTTGAAATCGCGCAGCAGCCGCAGCATGGAACTGGTGGGGCACTTGAACGCGGGCGTAACGCCGGCGCAGGCGACGGGGGACTTGAACTCGGTTGCTGCGTATCTGAAGAAGGCGTATCCGAAGGACGATGACCGGATGAGCTTCAAGCTGGCGCGGCCGGGGCTGGCGGGGGACATGCTGGGCGGGCCGGTACGTGCGTTTCTTGCGGGGTTGATGGCGTTGGCCGCGCTGATCCTGCTGGCAGCATGTACGAATCTGGGCAGTTTGTTTGCTGCTCGTGCGGCGGACCGATCGAAAGAGATTGCGTTACGGCTGGCGTTGGGATCGAGCCGCAAGCGGATTCTGGGGCAACTGTTTACGGAGGCTGTGCTGGTCTCATTGATGGGAGGCGGTGCGGGACTATTGGGCAGCGTGATCCTGCTGCGCTGGCTGAGCGTGTGGCGGCCGGTGTCGAGCTTCCCCACCCGCGTGCCGGTGAGTCCGGACGTGCATGTGTACGCGGTGGCGCTGCTGCTGGCGGTGGCGAGTGGCGTTCTCTTCGGCGTGGTTCCGGTGCGGCAGGTACTGCGCGCGAATCCGTACGAAATTGTTAAGGCGGGCTCGATGGGTGCGGCTGGACGACGGCTGACGGTGCGCGATCTGCTGCTGGCGGGGCAGATTGCGATCTGTGCGGTGCTGGTGACTTCGTCGCTGGTGGCGGTGCAGGGACTGGTGCGCTCGCTGCACAGCAACTTTGGTTTTCTGCCCCAGGACGCGGTGCTGGTGGACACCGATCTGGACATGGCCGGATACAGCGGCGAGCAGGTGCCGATCATGCAGCGGCGCGCGATCGATGCGGTGGCGACAATCCCGGGCGCGGCTGCCGTGGGATTGATAGACCGGCCACCGCTTGGACTGGGATTCAGCACCGCAGACGTCTTCAAGGAGAACGTGACCGATACGAAGACTTCGAATGCAGCGGCTGAGGCATATCGATTCCGGATCTCTCCCGGCTACTTCCATGCTGCGGGAACAACGCTGCTGACAGGGAGGACGCTAACGTGGCATGACGACAAGAATGCGCCGCGTGTAGCGGTGGTGAACGCTGAGTTTGCGCGCAAAGTCTTCGGCTCTGTGAAGAATGCCGTGGGTGGGTACTACAAGCTAGCGGCCGGGGCGCGGATTCAGGTGGTGGGTATCGTGGAGGATGGGAAGTACGGGAAGTTGACGGAAGAGCCGCAGCCGGCGATGTTTTTCCCGATCCTACAGGAGCCTTCGAGCGAGACCACTCTGGTGGTGCGGTCGACGGGCGATCCGCAGCAAGTCGTAACAGGGTTGCAGAACGAATTGCGCAAGCTGGATGCGGGGTTGCCGTTCACTGTCGCGACGTGGACGAAGGAGCTGGATAGCGCGCTGTTGGCATCGCGGGTGGCGACGGTGTCGCTGGGCGTGCTGGGTGTTCTGGGAGCGATGCTGGCAGTGACCGGCATCTTTGGGATGGCGGCGTACTCGGTGAGTAAACGGCTGCGCGAGCTTGGCATCCGGATCGCCCTGGGCGCGCAGCGCACAGAGGTGCTGCAGGCCGCGCTGGGGCGTGCGTTCCGGCTGTTGACCTTCGGCTCCATGGCGGGGCTGGTGCTGGGGCTGGCGGCGACGAAGGTGTTGTCGCTTATTGTGTACCAGGCTTCGCCACGCGATCCGCTGGTGCTTGCTGGAGTGGTGCTGATCATGCTGCTGCTGGGCCTGCTGGCGGCGTGGATTCCGGCGCAGAGGGCGCTGGCAGCGGATCCGCTGATGCTGCTGCGCGAGGAGTGACGGCTTTGGCTGAGCGGCGCTACCGTTTTCACAATTACTTACTGGATTCGACACACAGCTGTTATGTGCAGCTGTTCTTAGCGGAAAAGCTGCGTCGAGAGCATTTCTACCGGAAACACCGATTGTGAAAACGGTCGATGCGCCGATATTGAACGGAATGTACAGCAGGTCCTTCACTCCACCTTCGGTTACGTTCAGGATGACAAGTTTGGGATTATGCGGGCTCAGGCGCCTGTACCCTTGACAACTAGGGTAAGGAGCCGCTACGTTCTCTCTACCATCGATGTCTAGGGTAAGGCAGGTAGAGATGCATGGCGAAGAATGATCTGCAGGGCGCGCTCGATCTCTTGATTCTGAAAAGCCTTTCGCAACTGGGCGAGATGCACGGCTATGGCATTGCGATGCACATCGAGGAGGTCTCCGATGCGCTGCTCAGCGTGGAGGAAGGCTCGCTATATCCGGCGCTGCACCGCATGGAGCAGAGCGGATGGGTGCGCGCCGCGTGGGCGGTGACGGAGGCGAGCCGCAAGGCGAAGTTCTACACGCTGACGGCGGCGGGCAGGAAACAACTCGCCGCGCGCGAGAAGAACTGGGAACAGGTAGTGAAGGGTGTGCAGGCGATTCTGCGCTTCGCGTGAGGTGAGGTATGGGTGTCTTCCGTCGCATGTGGGCCCTGGGCAATCGTTCGAAGCTGGGCCGTGAGATTGACGATGAGCTGCGCGAGCACATGCGGATGCGCGTTGATCGTGATGTCGCGAGGGGCATGAGTCCGGACGAGGCTGTGCGCAGGGCGCGGCTGCGCTTTGGGAATCCTACGGTAGTGAAGGAGCGCGTGGACGCCGAGGACGCCGCGCTTGGCCTTGACAGCTTTTTCCGCGATCTGCGTTATGCAGTCCGCGGATTTGTGAAGAGTCCTGGCTTCACAATCGTGGCGGTGCTTACGCTGGCGCTGGGCATTGGCGCAAACACCGCCGTTTTTCAGTTGCTGGATGCGGTGCGGCTGCGCAGTTTGCCTATTCAGAATCCGGAGGAGCTGGCGGAGCTGCGTATAGTCGGCGGCAACAAGGGCTTCGGCGTGACCGACAGTCGATTTGCGAACTTCACCATCCCAATGTGGCAGGAGGTCCGGCGGCAACACGAACCCTTTTCCGACGTGATGGCGTGGCGTTCGAATGGCGAGCTGGTGGGCAAGCTAACTGAGGTAAGGCGCGCGAACGGGCTGGAGGTTAGCGGAAACTTCTTTAATGTACTGGGGATTGCGCCCTGGCAGGGACGGCTGATCGAGCCGCAAGACGAGGGATCGTGCGAGATATCGAAAGTGGTGGCAAGTTATCCCTTCTGGAAGTCACAGATGGGGGCGCAGCCGCTTACGCCGAACACGACCATCATGATGGATGGGCGCACGGTGCAGGTGCTGGGGGTGACGCCGCCGGGATTTTTCGGCATGGTGGTGGGCCAGAGGTTCGATCTAGCGTTTCCCACGTGCACGCCGCCGAATCCGCGGCGCGAGATGTTCCTTTTTTCCGTCATGGGTCGACTGAAGCAGGGATGGACGATGGAGCGTGCATCGGCATACTTCACATCGCTCAGCCCAGGCCTCTTCGAGAGCGCGACGCCCACCGGTTACAGTGCCGATGCGGTCAAGACATTCAAGTCGTACCGGTTGGCCGCGTATCCGGCTGGCGGTGGTGTGAGCGAACTTCGCGATGCTTATGATTCATCGCTCCAATTGTTGCTTGTGATCACCGGGCTGGTGCTGCTGATTGCCTGTGCCAACCTTGCGAATCTGATGCTGGCCCGCGCCAGCGCGCGGCAGCGGGAGATGGCAATCCGGATGGCGCTGGGTGCATCGCGGCGCCAGCTTCTGCGACAGCTGCTGATCGGAAGCAGCCTGCTCGCCATGAGTGGAGCGATGCTTGGCGTCTTGCTGGCGCAGCCGCTGAGCCGCTTGCTGGTGACATCGCTCAATACGAGGCAGAACACGATTCAACTTTCGATTGCCACGGACTGGCGGGTGTTACTGTTTGCCGCAGGCGTCGCGGTGCTTACCTGCATTGTCTTCGGAACGATTCCGGCGATGCGCGGCACGAAAGTGGATCCGATTGCGTCTCTCAAGTCCGGCGAACGGTGCGTTGCGGGGAGCCGCGAGCGGTTCTCCGTTCAGCGGCTCCTGGTGGTGACGCAGATTGCAGTATCGATGGTGCTGCTAGTGGGCGCGCTGCTGTTTGTCCACAGCTATCGCAATCTCGTTACCGCCAATCCGGGGATGCGCGAAATAGGCATCAGCGTTTGTTATGCCAACTATTCCACGATGCACATCAAGCAGGAGAATGAAGCTGCATTCAAACGGCAGCTTGTGGAGCTGGTGCAGAGCATACGCGGTGTCCAGAATGCCGCTGCGACAACCCATGTTCCGATGGGCGGCAGTAGCTGGGGGCACGGTATCCATGTCGGCACGAAGGAAGGGGGCAGCAGATTTACGTATGCGGGACCCAGCTACTTTGCCACGATGGGCATTCCGCTGGTCAAAGGGCGCAGCTTCACGACGATGGATACAACCAGCGCGCCACACGTGTTGATTGTGAACCAGGAATTTGTACGGAAGTATTTTGACGCGACCGATCCCATTGGCCAGCTGGTGCAGGTGTTGCCCGAACCGCAATATCCGGCGCGGACGTATCAGATCGTTGGCACGGTTACCGATACAAAATACAACGCCGTGCGAGAAGCAACGACGGAGCCGGAAGCATTTGTTCCGATCGACCAGGTTCCTGAGACGGCGCAGGGTCCGTTTGATGCGATTGTGATCGCGTCCGAAAATGGACCGGCGACGATTGCGGCAGTTCGGAGCACCATCGCAGCCAGGTATCCCGAGATGATTCTGCAGTTCTTCGACTTTGAGCAGGGGATTCGCGACAACCTGGTGGGCGACCGGATGATGGCGATGCTCTCCGGCTTCTTCGGTGTGCTGGCCGCCCTGCTGGTCGTGATCGGACTATACGGAGTGCTCTCGTACTTCATCACGCAGCGGCGCAACGAGATCGGGATTCGCATCGCACTGGGCGCGGGCCGAGGGCAGGTGATCGGGTTGGTGATGCGCGATACGGCGTGGATGCTGGCGACTGGTGTGGTGCTGGGAACGGCGCTTGCGCTGATCGCGGGGCGCGCCGCCACGACGATGCTGTTTGGATTGAAGCCCTACGATGTCGCGACGCTGATCTTTGCCATCCTGCTGCTGGCGGCGATCGCCGTGCTGGCCAGTTTGCTGCCGGCGCTGAAGGCATCGAGGCTGAATCCGGTGGATGCTTTGCGCTGCGAGTGAACTCAGTTTGCACCGAAGGATGGCGGCTCGTCGCCTGGGTGCGTGCCCCACGATTTGTTGGGTGTCGCGCTGAGCTCGAACTCGAGCGTGCCGCCTTTCAGCGCGAAGCTCTCGGGCAGCCAGGTCTTCGAGCTCGGCTTGCCATCGACCTTGACTGCCTGCACGTAAGGAGTATTTGTCGCGGCTGCCGGCGCGATGATGCGCACGTCTCCATTGGCGCGATGGACGGTGACGCTGGTAAAGAGCGGGCTGCCGAGGACGAGCTCGGCGCGGCCGGGAATTTCAGGGTAGAAGCCCATCATGGCGAAGACGGCCCATGAGGACATCTCGCCCAGGTCGTCGTTGCCGGGGATGCCGTCCGGCGCATTCTTCCAGATGGTGTTGAGCACCTGGCGCACGAGCTGCTGCGTCTTCCAGGGCTGCGCGGCGAAGTCATAGAGCCAGGGTGTTTCGATGGAGGGCTCGTTGTCGAGCTCGGCGTGCAGTGGCCCGGATTTTGTAACCGCTGGCGCGCCTTTTTCGTCGTAGAAGAAGCGATCGAGCCGCGCGACGGCTTTGTCGCGACCACCCATCTGGTCGAAGAGGCCCGCGACGTTGAAGGGGACCATCCACACATATTGCGCGGCGCTGCCTTCGACGAAGCCATCTTCAGTGGACGGTGTGAAGTCGCGCGGGGCCTTATCGTTGTCATCCTGGACTTTGGGCCAGGTGCCATCGGCATTGCGGTTCATGAAGTAGCCGCCGTCGGGCGCGGCGTTCGGGTTCCAGATGTTCTTCCAGTATTGCGCGCGCTGGCCGAAGCGATGCTGGATGGCGGTGTCGCCGAGATGGCCGGCGAGGGCGGAGATGGAGAACTCCGCGGAGACGTCTTCGAGCGTGTCCGCGGCGGGGCCCCACGCGGGCGCGCCGGTGGGAATGTAGTGGAGTTTGAGCCACTGATCGAGGCCAGGGCGCTGACCAACGCACTCGACGGGACAGCCATCGTGGCTGAGATCTTCTTTTGTCGGGACGTCGGCTGCGTGCACCAGCGACTTCAGCGCGGCGTGGGCGTCGAAGGCGCGTCCACCGAAGGCATAAATATCCGCAATGGCGGCGGCAGCGGGGTCGCCGTTCATGACGTGCGTCGCACCGCTGAGGTGTGTCCAGCGGTCCCAGCGGCCGTTGTCCTGCTGCGACTGGTTTTCGAGGCTCTGGGCGATGTCGCTGCCGCGTTTGGGGTCGAGCCAAGTGAGCAATTGAAATTGTGACCGGTACACGTCCCAGCCGGAGAAGTTGGCGTACTGGACCGTTTGGCCGGCGGTGACGTGGTGGACCTTGTGGTCCATGCCGGTGTATTCGCCGTTGATGTCGCTGTAGGTGGTGGGCGTCATGGTGGCGTGATAGAGCGCGGTGGTGAAGACCCGGCGCTGCTCTTCGGTGCCGCCTTCGATTTCGATCTGCGAAAGCTGTTTGTTCCACGCGGCTCGAGCGCGGGCGGCTACCTGGTCATATGCTGTGCCGGCTGCCGATTCGGCTTCGAGATTGGCACGGGCATTGGCTTCGCTGACGTAGGAGATGCCGACGCGCAGGTGGACTTCGCCGCCTGTGCCGAAGCCCAGCCAGACGCCGGAACCGTGATCGGTCTCGGGAAATCCTGTGGGACCAAAGCCGGTACCGCCTGCGGAGGTGGTGGCGCCCGGCATGACCATTTCGTCTTTCCATGCGCCGGTTTCGGTGATGGGGCGATCGAAGCGGGCGACGAAGTAGAGGGTGTAGTAGGGGCGGCGGTCTTCGGTGCCGATGTAGCCGCAGAAGTTGCCACTTGTCACCGAGCCGGTGACGATTCCGGCGGCGCGATCGATCCCCGTATGTGCGTCAGTGGATCCGACTTCCGAGTCGGAAGTGCGGACGAGGATACGGGCAGCTTTATCCGCAGGGAAGGTGAAGGTGGCAGCGCCCATGCGGGTGGCTGCGGCGAGCGCGACCTGGACACCGTTGCCGAGCTTGACCCGATAGGAGCCGGGCTCGGCCTTCTCATCGGCGTGGGTGAAGTCTGCAGCGTAGTTATGGCGGAAGTCCTTTGAGGGGGACTCGGTGATGGTTTCGGTGATGGGCATGAGGGGAACGTCGCCGGAGGCGCCGGCGCAGCCCCAACCTTCGACGTTGGTGAGGCTGAAGCCGCGAATCTGCGTCGCGCGATATTCGTAGCCGCCGGGTGCCGCAATCATGCGCTTCAGGTTGACCGGTGTGGCTTCCGGGCTGAACTGGACCATGCCGAAGGGCATGGTGGCGCCGGGGAAGACATTGCCGCCGTTGGTGGTGCCGACGAAAGGGTTGACCAGGGATGCGGGATCGGGCTGGCTGGCGAAGGCGGATGGAGAGGCGAGGAGCGCGGCGATGAGCGCGCGAGAGACGGAGCGGCGAGCGGCTTGCATGGCCGTAGGGTAAGCCATGCTGGACAAGCGTCTAGCTGACGGCTGACTGAGCGAAGTGCTGGGTTGTCGGCGGTGCTTGTGCTGGATCGGGTAAAGGCGACGGGCTTCACGGTACGGAAGTCACATATGACAAAACGCGCGGCCTCAGAAATGCAGGACACATCTCAGCTTGCATGTGATTGGTGCACATTATCCTGCATTTAACTGATTCCAGAGTAGAAACAATGTTGAACGAAGGCACTGCCGAGTCAGTTTAAGGTATGACACCTTTGGGGTGCACGAGGCAGACGAACGCAGTAGAAAAATTACCTACGTAATTTGCCCAAAGTGGGAGACGACCCCATTCTGGCACCGAGGTGGACGTATGAAGACTCTGACCGCTTTGGTATTTCTTGTCGGGCTCACGGCTTCTGCGCAGACTCCCAGTTTGCAGGGCACGAGCGTCGACTTCGACACACTGATGAGCATGCCTTCTCTGGGTGAGAAGGTGGTGAAGCAGGCATTCAATGGCGGCGCCTGCCAGGTGACCCCGATTTCGGATCTGCCCGTGGCCGTGCGCAGCGTCTTCGGCCGCCCCGTCTCGTCGATCTTCGTTGGTCAATCGCCGCTGGCGGCGCACTTCATTGCGAGCGATATCGACAAGACGTACTTCGCGAATGGGACTGTGGTGGTCTCGGTGTGCTCGCATCTGAAGCCGGGCGCGGAGCTGGATGCGATGCGCAAGACGGCGGAGAAGCATGGCGTGCCGAATGCCTCGCACCTGTCGTGGGTATGGGAGACACTCTCCTTCGATCAGAGCACGCACGATGAGACGGTGCTGTCGCGCTTCTATCTGGATGAGCACGGCATGCTGGTGAAGGCGCTGGGCGAGCTCTTTCCCGGATTGCCGGCGCTGATGACCATCCCGGCGAACAGCCCGAACTTCCAACAAGACATCGCGAATTTCCTGGAGAGCCATCGACCGCCGGTGCAGTCGGCGGAGGTGGTGCATCCCACGGTGACTGCTACGCGATAAATTCTCACCCCACCGAGCCCCTGACCGCTGGTCGAAGCTTGCCACATCCTCCCCCGTAATCCGCCGGAGGGAGGAATGGATGAGCTCCTGGCGGAGTGGGGCTCGGCTTTTTTCTTTGGACGCGGGGATGAGCCGATCTGCCGGCTGAACTACTTCAGTGGGGCGATGCAGGTGTCGCCGGGCATCTTTGTCCATCTGGATTTATGCGGAGACTGATTGGGACTGGCAGGCCAGTCGGCCTTCATCGCTTTGCCATTGTCGATCGAGGTGGCGTGGAAGCGATGTGAGCAACATATCGCGCTATAGGCAGGGATCTCGACCCACAGGCTGCCACTTTCAGCGAGTTGAACTTTCACCAGGTCGCCGTAGTGCTCCCATGAGTAAGGCGGTTTGGCCGCCTGCGGCGCAAATCTGGCGGCGCCCCAGGTGGAGAGGGTATCTGACCAAGCGAGGAAAGCGGGAGGAGATGCTTGTGCGATGTGGAGGCAAGTGATCTGGGGACCGTTCGTGCTTCTCCAGGTTCCGACGGGCCAGGGCTGGTTCGATGCTGTTCGAACCATAGGCCGGGCGAGCGTCACAATGGAGTCGAAGCCTTCGCGGTGAAAGCGTCCGGTCCACTTGTCTCCCGGGATGCGATGAAGGTCGAGGTCATATCCGGGAAAGTGCAGCGTCAGTCGGCCATTTTCATATCGCGCATTGCCGCCGCGCGGTGAGTCGCTGAAGGAGTTTTCTTCGCCGACTTGAATCTCCGCTCCCGCTCGTCGGTAGGGATTCACTTGCAGACCGAGCCATTTCTGCTCGATCCCCACCAGCGCGGTTGCATCGACGGGCGCGGTGGAATCCAGGAGAAGATGGATACCGATCGCGCCGCCACGCGGGTCCGGAGCTTCCCAGAGTCCGGAGAGATCTTCGGGGTGAGCGACCGGCGTGCCGAGATAGAAGCTTCGATCCTGCTGCGGCGAAGAAATCTCTGCGCCGGATTGTGAGCGAGCTTCCATCGGTGGCAGCGCGCAGGCGGAGATGGAGGCTACCACAAGGACTCGGACGATCATGCTGCACGCGATGTGAGACACGACGCTCACGAGACGATCCTTGCTCACGTATTGCGGGGGTTGAGCCACAGGGATCATACTGCGGCGTGAGTGGAGGGCGTGCGATGACGGCCGGAGCGGCTGGAGTTGCCGGAGGCCCGGGCCATGGTGAGCGGTGGTCGCTGGCTGTCGCCTCCGTTGCCGTAGGCGCGGCGTTCTTTGCGCTGTGGTTCTGGCTGCTACCGTCGTGGCTGGGATTTCATGTTCAGACGACGGGCGCGGCGCGATGGCGATGGATTGCCGCCGTACCGTCGGTGGTTGGATTTGCGGTGGCGCTGCGCTGCGTGTGGGATTTCGGGTGGACGGGGCGGGGAACGCCAGCGCCGATGGTTCCACCGAAGAGGCTGGTCGTGGTGGGGCTCTATCGATACGTGCGGAATCCAATGTACGTGGGTTTCTTCGTAGGCTGGATGGGGCTGTGGGTGGTCTTCGGACGGGCAAGCCTGATGGCAATCGTGGTTGTGTGCGCCGCCGCTTTGGGCACAGCATTGTTTGTGCAGTTGTACGAGGAGCCGACGCTGCGCAGGAAGTTCGGCGCGGATTACGAGGAGTACTGCAGGAATGTCCGGCGATGGCTGCCGCGGCTGCGTGCGTGGGAGCAGTAGGGCGGCAACCATCCTATCTTCCGGCGATTTTGGCTGCGAGGCGAAGAAACTGCTCTCGCTCGTCCGGACTGAGCCGGACGAGCATGGCGCGGCAGTTTTCGATGTGAGCGCCGTTCAGCCGAGCGGCCAGCCGCCGGCCACGCGCGGTGAGCGCGACGCGAACGACGCGGCGGTCGTCGGGGATGCGGCTACGCTCGATGAGCCTTTGACGTTCCAGGCGGTCCAGGGCAGAAGAGATGGTGGAGATGGGCGCGGAGAGTGCCTGCGCCAGGCGGCGAACGCTCCACTCATTCGAGCCGGCAAGGACTTCGAAGAGGCCGATGTCGTTTGCGTGCAGATCGGCATAGACGCTGCCGGCCAGCAGGCCAGGCTCGATGCGGAACTGGCGCATGAGAAGTGCAATGCTCTGATGCAGAGAGCGGGCCTGTTGATTTTCTACGGCGGCGCCGCGGGACTGAGTTTGTTTCTTCATAGGCAGCAGGATCTTTCCGTCAACAGCATACTGGTCCGCGCGGTGCAGTGAGTCGTCTCAGCTTCGCGAGAGCACGCAGCACAGGATGGCTTTTACTGTATCGTTACGATCTACGTATATTCCGTATATCGTAGTATTTTGTGGAGGCGCGACGATGCGATACGCATGGACTGCCGGCCTGATGTGGGTGGTGTTGTTCGGAATGGCGGGCGCTGCCCGGGCTTCTTCGAGCGGCTGCGCTGTGCCGCCAGGCTTCAAAGACACGCCGCATCCGGCGATCGCGCCGGCCGATCAGTTGGTCGCGCACACGGAAGAGATCGTGATCGACCGGCCTCTGCAGACGGTTTTCGAAGCAATGGACAAGCCATTGAAAGAGACGATTCGCCAGTCGAACGCGCTGCCCGGCGTTGCCGGAGATTTCATGCTGACCAAGGGCGAATTTGGGGCTCCGGGCTCGCGGCATATCGTCTGCCTCACGGACGGCGGCAGCGTGGAGGAGGAGTCGCTGGAGCGCGGTCGGAACGGCGACGTTGCGTGGTTCCGGTACATCGTGTGGAACTACCGGACGCCCAAGGCGCGACCCATCGCATATGGCGTTGGGTCATTTCGGACCGTGCAGATAGATGGCTCGCATACGCGGGTGACCTGGACATACTCGTTCCGGCTGAAGGACGACGTGTTCCCGGGGGAGCTTGGTGCGCTGGGAGAGTGGCTCTTTCGCATGGGTTTTCTCGACAGAGAGTATGCGGCGATGATGCGCGGCGTGTTGGAGGGTTACAAGACCGCAGCCGAGACGCCGTCCGCAGCGGCTGGAGCCACGCCGGTCGGTCGCTGATTCAGCTTACATGTGCCCGCGCCGCCTGAGTTTTCCGTGGTCCGCGTCGTGGATGCCGGGCGTAAATCTTCGCTGAGATCAATGGCTATGGACGCAGATCAGCGTCGATCGTTACTGGGTGCGAGTGAACACTGAGTTGTGCTCGGACGCGAGGTTTTCGATCAGGACCTGATTCTTGTCCGGGCTGAACTTTGCGCCGCGCCGGGCGAGGCCGGTATCTTCAGCGGCGAAGTAGTAGGTGAAGGTGTCGGCGTCCCAGTGGGAGAGTTCGTAGTAGGCTCCGCGCGGCGGCAGGCGCAGGATCAGACGATTGTTCTGGAGAGTGACTTCGAGCGTTCCAAAATATTCATTTGTGTATGTGCCGACATACGCGGTGAGTGGTTTGGCGGCCGTCGGGCTAGCCGGAAGCGGCAGTGTCGTGTAATCTGCCGATGCATTCTGCGACTCCGCCATCATCTGATCCATTGCATGTCCAACAAGCGCGAGATAGTCATGCTGCTGCTTGCCATAGTGCAGGAAATCGAGAAAGGTGAGGCAGATCGACTCTGGCAAGCCGACGGGCGTGCTGTTGGTGAGGGCGAGGACGCCGATGTGCTCCTCGGGAACAATGTAGACGCTGGTGGCGGCGCCGAGAAAAAAAGCGCCACTGTGGCTGAACTGCGCGTGGCCCTCTGCATCCTTTCCGACGTTCCAGCCCAGTCCGTAGTATTGGCCGCCGGGGCACTCGTTGGGCTTCGCCGGGTCGGCGGCTACGCGACAGACCTGCGCCTTGTGAGTTTCGGCGAGCGCATTTGCGTCGATGAGTTGTTTGCCGTTCCACTTACCTCCATCGAGTTGCAGACGTACCCACTCGGCGAGATCGCGCGCGCTGGAGCTGGCTCCGCCGGCCGGAGCTTCAGCGTCGGCATCACGCACGAACCGGTTCACTGGGTGGCCGTTGAGGAAGATGTGCAGCGCGGCCTTGTTCGCGCGGTTTTCGTAGTCGGAGAAGCGTGAACTGGTGGAGGTCATACCGAGAGGAGCGTAGAGCTGCTCTTCCGCGATCGTCTCCCAGGGCTTGCCGATCCTGGTGGCAGCCGCGATAGCTGCGGTGGTGTAACCGAAGTTGCTGTAGGCATATGTCTTGCGAAACTCGCCGGGCAGTGGCAGATACCGCATGCGCTGGAGGATCTGCGGACGGGAATAGCCGAGACCTTCCAGCATGTCGCCGGATTCGGTGGCGAGTCCGCTGCGATGCGAGAGGAAGTCGCGGATGGTGACCTCGCGTGTCGTGCCGGCGCTGGAAAGCTGGAAGCCAGGTTCCAGGTCGGCGATGTGGCCGTCCCAACTGATCTTTCCCTGACCGACCAGCGAAGCGAGGACGGTGGAGGCGAGCGGCTTCGATACGGAGGCGAGTTCAAAGACGGTGTCGGCATCGACCTCTGCTGCTTCTCCAATTTTGCGAACGCCGTAGCCGCGCAGAAAGACAACCTGATCGTTGTAGATGACGGCGACCGCTGCTCCGGGGACTTTCGTTTTCGCGAGGCTGGAGCGGATGTACGGATCGAGTTGCGCGAGCGCAGACTTAACGCTGTCAGAAGAGATGGCGGGCTTCGGCTGGGCGGCGCAGAAGAGTGGCAGGCAGCAGACAACGAGAGCGGCGATGCAGTTGCGCATACGTACCTCGGACCCTTACTTGTTTTGGGGAGTGCATTAGAACATGTATTCAATCGAATCGTCGACGATTTCCTGCCGACTGCGATTTGTCCGGGAGCTTTAGGGGCGTGGGCGGAGGGCAGCAAGGAAGTTGTTTGCGTTGCGGGTGTTGAGTACGTCGTCTGGAGTGAGCCAGGCGCGGCGTAACTGGCGGATGCCGTAGCGCATTTTTTCGAGGCTGGAGACGTGATGCGCATCGGTGTTGATGGCGACGCAGCAGCCGTTCTCTTTGGCCATGCGGAGATCGCGGTCGCAGAGGTCGAGGCGGTTGGGGTCGGCATTGTGCTCGACCGCGACGCCTAGCTCGGCGGCGCGCTTCAGGATGGCGGGCAGATCGAGCTCATAGGCATCGCGACTCAGCAGTTTGCGGCCGGTAGGATGACCAAGGATGCGCACGTAGGGATTCTCGATCGCGCGGAGGATGCGTGCGGTCATCTCCTCCCGCGGCTGGCTAAAGAGCGAGTGTACGCTGGCGATGACGACGTCCATCTGCGCGAGGACTTCGTCGGAGAGATCGAGCGCGCCGTCGCCGAGGATGTCGACTTCGATGCCGGCGAAGACGCGGATTTTGCCGGCCATGTCGGCATCGACTTCACGGATGTTGCGGATGTGCTCGAGCGCGCGCTCGTCGTCGAGACCGAAGGTCATGGCGAGATTCTTCGAGTGATCGGTGATGGCGATGTATTCGTAGCCGTGGGCGAGGCCGGCCTCGGCCATCTCGCGGATGGTGTTTTTTCCGTCGGTGGCGACGGTGTGCATGTGGACGTCGCCGCGGATGTCTTTTTCCTCGATGAGGCGCGGCAGGGTGTGGGCGGCGGCGGCTTCGATCTCGCCGCAGTTCTCGCGCAGCTCGGGCGGAATCCAGTCGAGATCGAGGGCGCGGTAGATGTCTTGTTCGGTGGCGGCGGCGACCTGCGTGCCGTCATCGAGGCGGGCGAGCGCGTATTCACTGAGCGTGTAGCCGCGTTTGAGCGCGCGCTGGCGCACGGTGACGTTGTGCATCTTGGAGCCGGTGAAGTATTGCAGTGCGGCGCCGAAGGAGGCGCGCGGGAGGAGGCGGACGTCGATCTGTAAACCGGTGCGCAGGCGGAAACTAACTTTGTTCTGGCCGCGCGCGATGAGTTCCGCGATCGGCGGATAGGCGGCGGTGTATTCGACGACAGCGGAAACGACGTCTTCTTCGCAGGCGGGGCCGGTGACGAGCATATCGAGATCGCCGACGGTTTCACGTCCGCGGCGCAACGAGCCGGCGGGGGTGATACTTTCGACGCCGGGAAAGTCCTTGAGGTATAAGGTGAGGCGCTCGGCGGCAATCTCGGCATCGTCGAGATGAAAGCGGCCGCTGTTCTTGTGGTATTCGTCGATGCCTTTGCGCAGCTTCTGGATGAGCTTGTCGCCCACGCGCGGCAGGTTGGCGAGACGGCCTTCGTCGATGGCAACGGCGAGATCATCGACTGTGGCCACGCCAGTGGCCTCGAAGATGAGAGCGACGGTCTTTGGCCCCATGCCGGGGAGCTTGAGCAGCTCGAGCATGGTGGGGCGGTATTTCGTGAGGAGCTCGTCGCGCAGCGGCATGGAGCCGTGCTGCTCGATCGACTGGATGTTGGCCACCATGCCCTTGCCGATGCCGGGGATTTCGAGCAGGCGTCTGGGATCGCCGGCAATGGTGGAGAGCGGGAGGGTGCTCTGCTCGACCGCTTCAGCGGCGCGGCGGTAGGAGCGAATGCGGAAGGGATCGCCGTTGCTGATCTCGAGCAGATCGGCGGTTTCGGCGAGCAGTTGTGCGATGGCGCGATTTTCCATTGCTGCGAGAGCGCTTTCAAGGCGAGGGAGCTCGCCTTTCAGCAATGTATCGCAATGGGGTTATCCGCGCCCGAGCGGTCCGCGAAGGAAAGGACCCGGCAAACACACTCTACCGGGTCATCCGGATGGAGATTGAATGATGGTCGGTCAGGCTGCAGCCTGGCTGCGCTGCACTTGGTCTGCCTGTGGGCCCTTCTGCCCCTGGATGATGTCGAACTCGACTTCATCTCCCTCTTTCAGCGATTTGTATCCGTCGAGTTGGATGGAGCTGTAGTGCACGAAGACGTCGGGCCCATCATCTCTTCCGATGAAACCGTAGCCCTTCGCGTTGTTGAACCACTTCACCTTGCCTTTGTACTGGGACACGTGTCGGTTACCTCACTTCAGAGCAGATTCGAGTGAGCCACGCGCGGTGATCGGTAAAGAGTGATGTGCTGCTCTGTTGCCGGACAGCGTGTGTGCTTCGCTCTAGGTGGGCTCAGGGCCCAGCCTGCCTTCCTCTAGTGACGCAACGGGGGTAGGTTTGGTTTGCAAAAAAAGTGAGCGAGGCACCTTAGGAAACCGTGAAAAAAGTGGAGCGGCTACCTTCCGTTGGCGCGTGCGGCGGCTCGCTCCACGCGCTGCCGATGCTTGCGCATGCGTTCATAGAGCAGTGTGGCGGCGATGGTTTTGCCGTCGTGGATGCGGCCCGCATCGATCTCGCGGAGCAGTTCGCTGAGAGGGACGGCGAAGAGCTCGATCTGTTCGTCGTCTTCCGGCTCCGCATCGCCGGGCGTGAGGCCTTCGGCGACGAAGATCTGCATCCACTCGCCGAGAAAGCCGGGGCTGGCGTAGAAGCGTACGAGTTTGGACCAGTGCTTCGCTTTGTAACCAGTCTCTTCCAGCAGTTCGCGCTTCGCGCCGACAAGTGGATCTTCACCGGGGTCGAGACTGCCCGCAGGGATTTCGTAAAGATACTGCGCGGCAGCATGACGGTACTGGCGCTCAAGCAGGATGAGTGGATCGCGTTTGCTCTTCGCGTCATCGACGGCGAGGACGACGACGGAGCCGGGGTGACGCACCACGTCGCGGCGATGTGCCTCGCCGCCGGGCTCGCGCACTTCGTCAGTGACAACACGGAAGACTGGACCTTCGAAGCTGATTTTTGAGGAGAGAACCTCGACGCCCTTGGGATAGGTACGGTCTGGTGGTTGCTGCTTCTTTGCTGCGCTCTTCTTCTTGGTTGGCATCGTGTCCCTTTTTCTCATTACGGTACCATCCTGTTCGAAGGCGCATGGAAGAGGCAGATGCGATGAGCGCGCGGCGCGGGGTGGCGGTAATCGGGTTGGGGAACTGGGGCTCGTCGCTTGCTTCAGCGCTCGACGCCTGTGGACTGCTCGCGGAGTGCCTGCATGCGCGGCGGCGCGGCTCGCGCATAAGACTCGACGCGCGAGTGCTTTGGCTCTGCGTGCCGGATGCGGCGATTGCGAGCACGGCGGAGTGGATCGTTCACCAGCGTGAAGACTTGCGTGGGCAGATGGTGGTGCATTCGAGTGGCGCGCTCGATCGCAGTGTGCTTGCAGTTGCGGAGCGGGCTGGCGCACGAACGGCTTCGGTGCATCCCATGATGAGCTTCCCGACGCGGCGTGTGGTGGCGCTGAAGGGGACGCGCTTCGCTGTGGAAGCAGCGGATGCTGCGACGGGCAGGGAGCTTTTCGCGCTGGTGCGGCGGCTGGGCGGCAGACCATTTGCGATCGACGGCAGGGGAAAGGCGATGTATCACGCGGGGGCGATGTTCGGGTCACCGCTGCTGGTGGCGACGCTAGCTGCCGGCGTGAGGGCGATGCGTGAGGCGGGTATAGGTGAGAAGGAGGCGCTGGCACTGCTGGGACCAATGGCGGCTGCGACGGTGGCAAATGTACAGAAACAGGGACTGGCGCGGAGCTTCAGCGGTCCGCTGACGCGTGGAGATGCGGCGACAGTCAAACTGCATCGCGAGGCACTCAAGGAACATCCGTTAGTGGCACACGTCTATGACTCGCTGGTGCTGGTTGCGGTGCGGGATCTGCCCTCCGCAAATCGGGCAGCAATTGAGGCGGCGTTCAGCGGCCGTTCGGTAGACAATCGAAGCAGGCATTCGAAACGGCATTGAGGAGACGCAGTGGAACCGGAGTGTTATCCCAGCTCGATCGTGCCGCACAGCAGCCGGCTCTTTCTGGACTACACGGAGAGCGCCCAGCCGCTGACGCCGTTCTATTGCACTGCAGCGGCGGGTAAGAGCTGGATGTCCGAGGGACGCAAGCTGAGCGCGGAGCATCGCGCCTGCCTTGCGGAGCTGCTGGGGGCGCAGAACGTGATCTTTGGCGGCGGAGACGTCACCGCAAGAAATATTGACCGGCTGCGCCATGGGGCATCGGCGGTTGTGACCGGACAGCAGGTGGCCCTCTTTGGCGGGCCGCTCTATACGCTGCTGAAGGCCGCGACGGCGATTGCCCGGGCGCGCGAAGCAACGGCGGCGGGCTTCGACACCGTGCCCGTCTTCTGGCTGGCGAGCGAGGACCATGACTTTGCGGAGATCGCGCAAGTAGAGCTGCCGTCGCGGGATGGTTTGAAGGCCGTGAGCATCGGAGCGGCGCCCGAGGCTCCGGTGCCGGTCGGTGGAATTCCTGTGGAGGCGCGTGCCGAAGCGGCGCTGGCCGAGGTCGAGGAGCTGCTGGGATCGAGTGAGCTGACTGCGTTGCTGCGTGAGGCGTACCGGCCAGAGGCGACGCTTGCGGGGGCATGCGGCAGCCTTATTGCCAGGCTGTTTGCGCGCTGGGGCTTGATTGTGATCGACGCGGCGGGTGCGGGCTTCCATGCGCTGGGCGCGAAGGTGCTGGAGCAGGCGATCCGGAATGCCGACGCGCTGCATGCGGCGCTGGTCGCACGCGACAAGGAACTGACGGACCGCGGCTACCATGCGCAGGTCAAGGTGGGGGAGCAGTCAAGCCTGCTGTTCCTGATCGAGGAGACGACGGGAGCGCGGCTGCCGCTGCGGCGTGTGCGGGCAGATGGCGGATGGCAGTGGAAGGCGGGCGGGCGGCGATATTCGTCGGATGAGCTGCTCGAAATACTTCAAGCGACACCTGAACGATGTAGTCCGAATGCTCTGCTGCGTCCGGTGTTTCAAGATGCTGTGCTGCCGACTTCGGCGTATATTGCCGGCCCGGCGGAGATTGCCTATTTCGCGCAATCCGAGGTGTTGTACCGCGGCATCTTGAGGCGACCGACGGCGGTGCTTCCCCGGCTATCAGCGACTTTGGTTGAACCCAAGATTGCGACCGTGATGGAGCGGCACGAGGTACGGCTGCCGGATGCGCTGACCACGGCGGATGCGCTGGCGCAGCGATTGGCGGCGCGGGCGATGCCGATGGAAGGCAAGCGGAAGCTGGCGGCGGCAGGGAACTCGTTGGACGGCGAACTCACTGCCGTGACCGAGTGGATGGCCGAGATGGATGCGGGGCTGGGGCGCGCGGCGAACACGGCGGCGTCGAAGATGCGCTATCAGATGAACCGGCTGCGGCGGCTGGCGGCTCGTTATCAGCTGGAGAAGGAGACCAGCCTGGCGCGGCATGCGCAGGCGATCACCCAGGCGCTGTACCCCGGCGGGCATTTGCAGGAGCGTGCAGTGGCGGGCATCTACTTCCTGGCGACCCAAGGCGAAGGGTTGCTGGAAATGTTGATTGGGGCGGCGATCGATTCCTGTCCGGGGCACAAGCTGCTGCCGCTCTAAACCCAAGAGAGACTAAGCCTTAGATTGAACGATCACGATTCATCTGGTTTGCTTTGTGCCTGGAGGCAACTCTGATGATAATTACCCAGATCAACGCAACTGTGGCACACATCAAAAGAATCAGCAGCTTCTGCATCTGACTCGTAGAAAGATATCCAACAGAAGCTTCATGAGCCAGCAAAAACACTGATGCCACAAAGCAAACGCAGAGGATCAATATTTTCTGAATGACCTCTTTAATCATCTCCCCTCGGCTCCCGTGACGAAATGGTTTCTGCGCGAGTTTAGCCCCACGCATGCCAAATTGCCCACGAATCACTGTTCCCCACACGCGCCAGCCGTGCTGGCTTGCCGCTACAATGGGGAGCCATGGCGAAACAGATGAGCGCATTCGAGGTGGCTTGCCCGGACTGCGGGGCGATCCTGACGGTGGATCCGGAGACGCGCTCGATCATCGGGCACAAGTCTGCGCCACGCAAACGCACCTTCGA
>JAUTWX010000024.1 GCA_030838385.1 Acidobacteriaceae bacterium | reverse complement strand
CCGGCGGCTCGACCGCATGAAGGACGAATTCATCTCCACAGTCAGCCATGAGCTGCGCACGCCACTCACATCGCTGCGCGCCGCGCTCGGCCTGATAGCCGGTGGAGTGCTGGAGAAGCGGCCGGAGAAGCTGGCGCAGATGCTCGATGTCGCCATCGGCAATTGCGACCGCCTTGTCCGCCTGGTGAACGACATCCTGGACTTCGAGCGCATCGGCTCCGGCCGGCTGCCGCTGCATCGCGAGAAGGCGAATGCGGTGGACCTGCTGCGCCGTGCTGCGGACCTGCAGCACACTGGCGCCGCGCACAACAACATCACCTTCCGTATCGACGCACAGCCGGTGGACGTGATGGTGGACGTGGACCGCACACTGCAGACGCTCACCAACCTGATCAGCAATGCGGTGAAGTTCTCGCATCCCGGCGGCGAAGTCCGGCTGACCGCGACCGCGACCGGCGACAATGAGGTCACCTTCGAAGTGGAGGACCACGGACGCGGCATTCCGCCGGAGAAGCTCGAGATCATCTTCGAGCGCTTCCAGCAGGTCGACGCATCGGACTCGCGCTCGATGGGTGGTACCGGACTTGGACTCGCCATCTGTCGCGCCATCGTGGAGCAGCATGGCGGGCGCATCAACGTGCACTCGACGCCCGGCCAGGGCAGCGTCTTCACCTTCACCATGCCGCGTTCGATGAACTAGGCGGGGGCGAAGCGGCTCCCGGCCAGCTGCCAAATTCCTGGGTGAAGCGTTATCCAATCGAAGAGTAAAAATGCCGTGAAATGGCCCCGCAAAGCCACCGCAATTGTTACATTATTTGCAACCGCATCTGCGGTGGCGGTCACTTGGCAGATTCACAAGCTCAACTCAAATAAGCAGCTAGTTGACAAAGCAAGAACTTCCCAGTCGAATGCCAACCGCGGCGATGCAAAAGCTGAAACCGAGCTCGGCAGCATGTATTACTACGGCCAGGGGGTCTCGCAGGATTACGTTGAGGCACGCCGCTGGTTCCGTAAGGCAGCAGATCAGGGTGACGCACGAGCTGCGTTCAACATCGGTTATATGTACGACTCTGGCCTAGGGGTGCCGCAAGACTACAGCGAAGCTCTCCGTTGGTATCAGAAATCAGCAGGCCAGGGCGAGGCCAGGGCTCAGATCAGCATCGGCGCAATGTATTATGACGGCCGCGGGGTGCAGCAGGATCGCGCGGTCGCCGCCAACTGGTATCGCAGGGCTGCGGACCAAGGTCTAGCGAAAGCCCAATACGGCCTCGGTTACATGTATTACTACGGCCAAGGGACGCCAGTGGACCGCGCCGAGGCCTATCGCTGGTACCACAAAGCAGCCGATCAGGGTTATGAGTACGCTCAGCGCGCTCTAGGCTTAAAGAGCACGCGCTTGAACACGTGGAACAAAGTTACCCTTTCAGCAATCTTTCTATGGTGTTTGTGGTTTTGAAAGGCTCTCTTGCGCATGCTCAAGGCCTTCACAACCGGCAACAGCGAGCAACGGCCCTGGCGGCGCTATTCGGCCTGATCTACGTGGGATTGAACCTATATCGAATCATCGGCACCTTCCATTCCGTGTTAGCGGTTAACGCCTTCTATTTTGCGGAGAACCTTTTTGCAGGAATGTCAATTGCCATGGCCATCTCTGTCTTCGCGCCGAAACGCGCGCAGTTCGTACTGAGCGGATCGGGCGTGCTACTCATCGGAATGAATTCCCTTGTGATTGCGCGTCACGAACTCAAGCATTTCGCCTCGACCATTCGTGGATTTAGTACAGTCAACGGATTATTGTTGGGGATTTCAATTCCCTTAACTATCTTTCTATGGCGACGGTCCAGCAGTGAAGTCACGGATACGTACGAGTAACAAGAACGAGCACTGTTTCAATTTGAAACCGCGACAGAACTTTTCTTCAGAAATGTGCCATTTCACCCTGCCGATTTCGCTACACTGGAAATAGAGATACGGAAAGCGCCCGCGATCATTCGCGGGCGTTTCTATTTTGCCGGGTACCATCTTTCGCAAGGCGAGGGTTTGGGGGAGGGTTAAGTCTTTTGACTGGACGAATTTAGCGATAAGTCCTTTGAATGGACAAATTTGACCCTCGGGAGGTAGTCTAACTTGCTGCTGTAAAAGGAGTTCCGGGCCATCCTCCCGTACCGGAGGGGGGTGGGGGGTGGGTAACGTGACCCTCTTCAGACCTTACGGTTCTCCGCAACGTCCAGGCGAGCATCGGGTGCCGAGAGGCTGCCGAAGCTGCGGAAGTTCCGCACTGCCCGCAGGTCGAATGCGGTAGAGCCACCGGGCACGCGCACACGAAAGAAGTCCGCGCCCTCCACGTCCTGCAGGCAGAAGGCTGGGCGCGCGTCGGGCGCTTCCGTTGCGATCTCCACGTTGCTGACTTCCAGATTGCGCACGTGACGCAGATAAAAGCCGGTCGCGGGAAGATCGCCGTAGATCCCCGGATCGGGATAAGCGTTCTCCTTGATCGGCGGCTGGATCGCCGCCATGGCCGGGACGGCGCCGCCCTGCTGGTGCAGGTAGACATCGCTGATCTTCACGTCTTCGATTGGATGATCCACGATGCCGACCATCAGGCTCGGCAACTGCCCGGCGTGCGAGCTCACGATGTTCGAGAGCAGAACGCGGCGCAGCGTGCCGATTGCAGCATCCTTCGGGCCACGCATACGCGAGCCCAGGAACAGGAACATCGGCGCCTGCGTAATGTTGCGCATCGCAATGTTGCTGAAGACGATGTCTTCGACAATGGCGCCGTCGGCCGTCTCCAGCGCAAAGCCGCGGCAGCTCTCGAAGACGCAGTTTGAGATGGTGATGTTGCGGAAGCCGCCATTCGATTCCGTGCCGCACTTGATGCGTCCCGTAGCATGCCCTGCGAAGGATGCAGGCATCGTCTTCCATGTGCCATCCAGCACCGAGCCGATCTCGTAGTTGCCGGTGACGAAGCAATTGGTGATAGTGAGGTTCTCGGTCGAGCGTGGGTATCCCAATGCGAAAGAGCTCTTGGGACAGATACCGTCGTCGTAGGGCGAGTTCACGGTGCAGTTTGAGACACGCACGTTGCGGCAGCAATCGATGTCCATGCCGTCGCGGTTGGTGTCGATGCGCAGATTATCGATGGTCAGGTTATCGACCCCGGTGGCGAGAACGCCGAACCAGCCGCCCTCGAGGATCTGGAAGTCGCGCAGCGTGACATTGCGGCAAAGCTTCAACGCAATTGTCTTGTTGCCTATGCCAGGCTTACTGGAATCTGGTGGCCGATCGGTGTCATGTTGATGGCCGCGGCTCAGTCCTTTGCCCCAGATGCGGCCCGGGCCCAGGATCGATACATCGTGGAGGTTCTCGCCCCACAGCAGGCTATTGTGCCAGTGATTGTGACCATAGTCCTGATACGGTTCCCACGCGCCCTGCGGCTCCGCTGCGTCGTAGCCGCCGCTGCTCGTTCCTTCGAGAGGCACCGGGGCCGCCAGCAGCGTCGCGCCCTGATCGAGATAGAGGGCAACGTTGCTCTTCAGATGAATCGAGTAGCTCGCGTATGCGCCTGCGGGAAACAGCACCGTCCCGCCACCCACCCGTTCGGCGGCGTCGATAGCGCTCTGGATAGCTTTCGTGTCGAGCGTCTTGCCGTCGCCCATAGCGCCATAGCGGCGAACGTCGAAGGATGCTTGCGATGAAGCAGCAGCATGGGCTGGGACCGCTGCGCCAAGCATGGGTACGCCCGCGGGCACGCCTGCAAAGACCGCGCCGCTGCCGGCCCACTTCAATATCTCTCTACGATCCACAATTCATCCCCATCAAGTTGTTTATTATCATATTGTTCATAAATAGAAGAGAGCGGGCGAGTCCCACCGGAGTCCCAATCTGTAACGCCTTCGTGATCTTGCTGAGGCCATAGGGCGCGTATACGCTGGCTCACACAATGCCAGACATCACTTTAGACGGATGCACCTTCTCGTCCCAATGGATCGACACCTTCATCGCTCCATATAAAGACCAGACCAAGCTTTGGGCTTTGCGGCAGCGGCGGATATTTGACGAGATCGCGATGCGCGAGTCGGACCTTGTCTCGCATCTAAAGATAATGCCAAAGACGTTTGTGGTGGCGCTCGTCTAAAGGCATACATCCCTGCCCTTAAGAAAACAGCAGAAGAGCTGAGCGCTAAGCCGTTCGAGCGGCGTTGACCGTATCGGAAAAGAG
>JAUTWX010000545.1 GCA_030838385.1 Acidobacteriaceae bacterium | reverse complement strand
CCATGCGGAGCGACAACAACGAGAAGCCCGCACTCACGATTGCGCTGAAAAGCGTAAATCCAGCACACAGCCAATATGCTCTGCCAGCACCGCGGGTTACATTCATGCCAGTATTCTAGCGTCGCTCCTAGATTGATACCCCCACATCGCAAACGCGAGATGTTGGCACCCGATTCTGTTTACATACCGATGACGGTGAATCGTTCAAGTGCCGCTGCCCATATCTCAAACGCAAGACGCGGGACGCGCGAGTCTTCGATTTTGATGAAGATTTTCTTAAGTAGAGAGCGTATGGTTGGTGCCACTTTCTCCCCCTACAAAGGATGGTTCCCATGCGTAGAGCTTATGGGCTGCTTGCAGTAGCCTCCGCGTTTTTCCTTGCGTGCACCTCAGGCGTCCGAGTGCATGCCCAGACCAGTACGGTGGCGGCCAGCAAGTTTGCCTATACCGGCGACGATGGTCCGGCGTTCTGGGCGGAGAGCGCCAATGCGCCAGCGTGCGCGCCTTCGCCAACTGGAAGGCAAACCCCGATTGATATTTCGCGTGCGGTCCCGGACAGGCAGCTGGCGCCGCTGAATCTCGATCTCGAGCAGACATCTGTCGTACTGAGCAATCCCGGCTATAACGTGAGGGGCGTGCCGGCGATCGGGCAGGAACTGATCCTGAATGGAGATCCGTACAAGATGATTGAGTTTCATTTTCACACGCTGTCGGAACACACGGTGGATGGAAGACAGGGCGTGATGGAATTGCATGTCGTCTTTCTGGATGAGGACACGAAGACGCAGCTTGCGGTGATCGGCGTGATCTACAAGATGGGGAGGCCGAATCCATTTCTGCAGAAGCTGCTGGTCCATGGGCTGCCGCAGAAGAGCACCTCACCGCACATCCAAGTTGGCTCCATCGATCTGAGCAAAGCGTTCACCAGCACGTCGCGCTACTACACCTATGCCGGATCGCTGACGACGCCGCCGTGCAGCCCGACGGTGCAGTGGTTCGTGCTGCAGGACTGGGCGGAGATGTCTCCGCAGCAGTTCCAGACGTTCCACGATGTTCTGGGGAATAATTTTCGGCCGCTGCAGCAGAGGAATGGCCGGGTGATCCGCAAAACGGCGCGGTAAGCCACCGTTTGTTCTCCCTAGCTGCAGCCGCTATGGCCGATAGAGCTCTTCTTCGCTGACGACCGGTTCGGCTTGGTGCGGCGTGCCCGCGCGGTGGGCGGCGCCGAACATGGCGCCACGCGCGGGTGTGACGGGAGCGAAGCGCATGAATCCGACGGGCTTCGGCACATCGTCGTAGATGGCTTCCATGCCGCCTTGCATGAGGTAGGTCTCGTGCCAGAAGCCGGTGCCGCCGGAGTCGCGGAGAAAATTCTTCCACCATTCGCGATGCGGCTGGGAGCGCGTCCAGGCAAGAAGCGACTCCGGATCGCGCCAGTATTGGCGCATGCCGGCGTGCACGGGAAACAACGAGAAGAGAAAGTTTTCATGCAGGAGCAGGCCATCCGGGGCGGCGGTGACGGAGTTGGCGATCTTCGGTCCGAAGCCGAAGAGCGTCTTCAGACCGGTGAGCCGATTGACGCGCATGCCGAGGTAGATGACGACAAGGTTGGGATATTGCGACAGATCCACGGTTTGACGATTAACCTTTATGGACATAAGCAACCGACCTCAGCAAATCATTCTGTCACTCATCATTCTGTCACTCGTGTATGGCCTTCGGCCAATGGGTGCTTCGTGACTGGGTTGAAGACTACATCTCAAACATCAAGGTCGGTTGACCCTGCGGGTCGACTGGATTGTAGGGAACTACCCCACCCTGGCTTCGCCAGAGTAGGGCAACCCGGTTTGGTGGCGCCTCTTACTTCATCTCATTCCCACATCTCATACGCGAGATGTAGGCACCCGATTTTTCTTTCTCAATCACTGGGCGGCAGTTGCGGCGATGGCGTCGAGCGCGGCTCGCGATTGGGGAGGGAGCTGGAGGGTTGCGGCGTTGAGGTTCTCGCGGAGATGTTCGAGCGAAGATGTGCCGGGGATGAGCAGGATGTTGGGCGCGCGCTGGAGCAGCCAGGCGAGTGCGACCTGCATGGGGGTGGCGTGCAATGACGCTGCCACTTGATCGAGCTCGGCAGATTGCAGCGGGGTGAATCCTCCGAGCGGGAAAAACGGCACATAGGCGACGCCCTTCTGAGCAAGATCATCGATGAAGGCGTCGTCGCTGCGCTGCGCGATGTTGTAGAGGTTCTGAATGCAGACGATCGGGGCAATCGTTTGCGACTCCCTGAATTGCTGGGGAGAGACATTGCTGAGGCCGAGATGGCGGATGAGGCCCTGACCTTGGAGCTCGGCGAGGACAGTCAGCGGCGCTTCGATCGAGCCTTCGGATGGACCCATGATTCCTCCGACGCGAAGGTTGACCACATCGAGCGTGTCGAGCGCGAGGTTGCGGAGGTTGTCGTGCACGCCGTCGGTGATTTCCTGCGGCGAGAGAGCGGGAATCCAGGATTTGTCCTCGCCGCGGCGGGCGCCAACCTTAGTGACGATCACGAGATCGTTGGGATAGGGATGGAGCGCCTGCTTGATGATCTGGTTGGTGACATGGGGACCGTAGAAGTCGCTGGTATCGATGTGGTTGACGCCTTGCGCGATTGCTTCCCGCAGGACAGCGATGGCGGTGTCAGGATCACGCGGCGGTCCCCATACGTGCGGGCCGGCAAGCTGCATCGCGCCATAGCCCATGCGGTTTACGGTCATCGAGGTGCCGGGGAGCGTGAAGGTGCCACCAAGGTTTGTCGGATTGGTCATTCTGTTTCCTCTCGTTGCTTCAGCGGTTGCGTGGATCGTGCGTACCTGTGTTAGATGAAGGAAGCTTCAGATTAGGAGTTCGCATTTGCCGCAGCGTACACGAGCGCCGTTAGAGCCGCGCAAAACGCCCGTCCAAGCCCGTTCGGCGGCGAGCGTAGAGGCGATTCTGGAGGCGACTGTTCAGGTTCTGCTGGATGTGGGGAAGGCACGGCTGACGACGACCCGCGTGGCGGCGCGGGCCGGCGTGTCGGTGGGAACGCTTTATCAGTACTTCCCCAACAAGAGCGCGCTGTTGCAGGCAATTTTGAGGCGCCACTTCAGCGAGATCCTGGGTGCGATTGAAACCGTTTGCGAGGAGCAACAGGGCAAGCCGCTCACGCAGATGGCGACGGCTCTGGTCACGGCATTTCTTGAAGCGAAGATGAGGAATGCGAGGACGAGCGTCGCTCTTTACGCGGTGAGCGACGACGTGGACGGAGCGAAGATCGTGCAGCAGATGGGCATCCGATCGAACAAGGCGATTGTCGAACTGTTGAAGAGCGCCCGCGAACCGCTCACCACCGATCCGCGAGTGGTGGCTTCGATGTTGCAGGGCGCGATGTTCGGGGTGAGCCGGAGGATGCTGGAATCGGGTTCTGCGGAAAAGCAATTCGAAGCCCTGCGGCAGGAACTCATCGTGCTGGCGTGCGCGTATCTCAAGGCGTGCTCCGCGCGATCTGCTCGTCCGTTGCCGCTTCACCACGCAGCGATCGCCGTGGCAGGCTGATGCATGCTGCTTCGACGAGCGGAACCTGTGGATGCAATAGCGGTAGCGCGAGTGCATGTGCGCTCGTGGCAGGTGGGATATCGTGGGCTGCTTCCCGATGCGTATCTCGACGGGCTGCGTGCCGAGGAGCGGGCCGAACGATATAACTTCGCGAGCGAGGACCTGCGCGAGCCGGCGACGATAGTGGCGCTGGACGCGGGGCTGATTTGTGGGTTTGCTACCACTGCGCCGGCGCGCGACTCCGATTTGCCGGAGTACGGGGAGCTGTTTGCTCTCTACGTTGATCCTGAGTGGTGGGGACGCGGCGTGGGCGCAGCGTTGATCTCCGCAGCGCGGGAGCGTTTGCTTGAGCTGAGATTCCGGAATGCGGCTTTGTGGCTGCTGGCGGGCAATGCGCGTGCAGAGCGCTTTTACCGTATCGATGGATGGCTGCCGGATGGGCTGAGCCGAACCGATACGGTGTGGGACGTGACGGTGAACGAAGTCCGGTGGCGGCGGGCTCTCGATCTGGGGGCCGGGTAATGCGAGGGTGCGAAAGAGCGGCGGCCGCGGTGAGCGCTGTCAGGCGCTCACGATGGGCATATGCGCGTTGAAGGTTGCGGTATATCCGGCATCGGTGCTTCCCGTTAGGGTAAGCAGCGTCGTTCCTTCTTCCTCCGGCGTGTAGACGTGGTCGTTGGCGTTGGTGGTGGAATTCGTGCCTTCGGTGGAGTAGGGCGAAACCGAGGTGCTGAGCGTATCGATCAGCGTCTGGTCGAAGAAGACTTGCATGGTGTTGCTTCCGCTGGTGTCCGTGCTGTCGTAGGTTGAGCGGAAGCGCAAATGAATGTGAGTGGTTCGCCCCCTGATACCAGCCAGGGATGATGGTAGTGAACTGCACCTTGCCGGTGGCATCGCTGATTTGATAGCCACGCAACCAGCTCTCTCCAGTAGTAGATTCGACGCTTTCGGCCGAATAGATGCCCGAGGCGTTGCAGTGCCAGATATCGACCTGCACTCCTTCCATAGGCGTGCAACTGTTTTCGCTGTCGAATACATAGATGGTGAGTGTGAGTGGGACGCCGCTCTGCGTACTTGTGCAGTCCAGGTTGGAAAGGATGTTGGTGCGCAGGTACCCGGTGGCGCTGTCGTCCACAAAGTATGGTCCTTCTTCGCCTTCGAGGGATTCGCTGCAGGATGTGGCGGCGGTGACGGCGATGCTAACAGAACTGGAAGTGCTCGCCGCATAGGTGGTGCTGCCGCTGTACGTCGCAGTCAGTGTGTGGGTGCCGGTGGTGCTGAAGCTGGTGGCGAGCGTCGCCGTTCCAGAGGCTAAGGCGCCGGTGCCGAGCGAGGTCGTTCCGTCGTAGAAGGTGACGGTTCCGGTGGCGGCGGTTGGGGTCACGGTTGCGGTGAGCGTTACGCTGGTGCTCTGTGCAGCCGTGGTAGTGGAGGCGGTTAGCTTGGTGGTGGAGGCGGTCGTTCCGGTGGTCGTGCTGCTGGTGGATGCTGCTGTCGTGCCGCCGCCACAGCCTGCAACCGTGGCCAGCGTGCTCATACTCAGAAGACGAAGCGCGGCGCGACGATCCAACTGGGGACACCAATGGTGGCTATCGTGCTCCTCTTGACGCTCTTCCTCGATCTGGATGTTGTGACGCGACTCTTCCCTGCTCATTGGCATGGGCCTTTCCCCTCGGATTGAAGTGTTCATTGTTTCGGAAGATGGACGGGAGCGCGGCTTCGCCGTTGCGTGCGGAAAGCGCAGAGCAAGAAAAATAAATAAGTTGCAGTGAAGGCAAAAAAATCTGCGCCGTGAGCGTGCTCCGAGGAAAGGCTGCGCTGTTCCGGGCGAGGCACTGCTTCGCAATCGAGCGCCGTTGCCGAACTAACCAACACCCCCACCCCTAGCCGCGCCAGGGTAGGGCACCCCCGGTTTGGTGGTGCGGAGTTTGGTGATCTTCCACGTCCCAACGCTGGACATGGGCCATCTTGTTCCCTTGGTCATTCGAGTGGAGTATAGTGTTTTCCCATAGACAGTCGAGTGGGAGTTTTGGGACATGAGTGGAGCGAAGAAGGGTCCGGCGGCGGGGGAGATGCTGCAGGGCACGCTGGACATGCTGGTTCTGCGGACGCTGGTGATGGGTGCGGCGCACGGGCACACCATCGCGCAGGTGATTGAGCACACATCGGAAAATGCGCTGGAGGTGGAGCAGGGGTCGCTCTATCCGGCGCTGCACCGGCTGGAGGATCGCGGACTGGTGTCGGCGAAGTGGGGTGTGAGCGAGAACAATCGCCGGGCGAAGTTTTATCAGTTGACGGCTGCGGGGAAGCGCAAGCTGGCGGCGGAGACCAGCCGGTGGCGGCAGATGACGCGGGCTATCGGCTTGATTCTGGGAGAGTCGAGTGAGTAGGTGCGGAGTTTCCTTGTATTCCACCCTTCGCTTTGCTCAGGATGGGGCACCCGTTTTGGTGGCATTGCGATTGAGATGAACGACGCGTGACATCGGGCTCTATCGATGCGGCAATCACTTAGTAACAGCGAGGATTACATATGAATCTGCGGCGTTTTGTGGGGCGGAAGGCGAAGGACGCGGAGCTGGCCGAGGAGATTCGGTCGCACCTGGCGCATGATGAGGACCTGCGGACGGCGCGCGGGGTGGATGCGGAGGAGGCGCGGCGGCAGGCGCGGGTGAAGTTTGGCGGCGAGAACACGGTGCGCGAGGGCGAGTGGCGCTACCGTTCCCTGCCCTGGGTGGAGAATCTCTGGCGCGATCTGAAGTTTGCGGGGCGCTCGCTCGCGAAGACGCCGGGGTTCACCATCATCGCGATTGTGGTGATCGCGGTGGGTATCGGGGTGAACACCGCGGTGTTCTCGGTGATCAACACGGTGC
>JAUTWX010000541.1 GCA_030838385.1 Acidobacteriaceae bacterium | reverse complement strand
CTTCGCGCAAGCTCGAAGACTCTCTTCGATGTCGATGTCGTACCCCGGACGGCGGAGCAGATGGCGGCCCGTCATGTGTCCGAGGATGGTCGTGTGGGGGTTGGAGACGGCTCGAATGATGCGCTCGGTCTGGCTCTTGCGGTCGAGGCGGAACAGGCTGTGCACGCTCGCAATGACAAAATCGAAGCGCTCAAGAATGTCATCGGGGTAGTCCAGCGAACCATCGCGCAGGATGTCCGATTCAATGCCTTGAAACACACGAAAGCTGCTTCCGTAGTCGCGGTTCAAACGTTCAATTGACGCGTGCTGTTGCGCGATCTCCTTGAGCGACAAGCCGCCGGCATAGTGCGCGGATTGCCAGTGGTCGGCGACACCGAAATAGGAATAGCCGCGCTGCCGTACGGCTTCGGCCATATCGTCCAGCGTATCCACACCATCGGAAAGGTCCGTGTGCGCGTGAAGGATGCCACGAATATCTTTATCCTTCACCAGTCGTGGAAGCCGACCCTCAAGAGCGCGATCGATTTCGTCCCGGCCTTCGCGGAGCTCAGGCTCGATAAATGGCAGACCGAGCGCCGCGTAGATCTGCTCTTCGTTCGCGCCGGCAACCACGCGACGGCCGCGCCGCAAGCCCTCTTCGTCGAATACAAGAGCTTTTTCTGCGGCGCGTTTCTGCAGAGCATCGAGATGCGCCTGCGATCCCGTCGCGCGCAGCAAGGTGATCCCATAATGCCGAGGGTCCGCGAGATGCACCGTCAACTGGGCGCCCGTCTTCAGGGCCTCCGATGGCCTCCTCAAGCGCGGGGTCTCCGCCACCAGCGAAAGGTCGCGGACCAGTTCGCACCCGCGGCGGAAGTCACCGGCTGGTGTGATGCGCTTGAGGCCAAGATGGGAGTTGCGCAAATTCTCTTCGGCGGCCTGGAGCAGTTCGGCCGCCCGATGCAGGTGCCGCTGGCCCTGTCCCTGCCGGCATATCTCGATGCCCTGCAGAATCTTGCGCTGCAATGCGGGTCCTAGCCCCTTTATCGCACGTAGGCGGTCCTGCCGCGCCGCTTGTTCAAGCTCGTCGAGCGAGGCCACCCCCAGCTCCCGGTGAACCTTCAGGACCTTGTCCGGGCGCAGACCCGGGATGCTCAGCATCGGCAGGACACCTTCTGGGATGTCCTTGCGCATGGCCTCGAGCGCCGGGTGCGTTCCGGTGCGGTGGAGCTTTTGGATAATGTCAGCGATGGCTTCGCCCACGCCCGGAATCTCACGGAGGCGATCTTGCGCTACGATCTCCGCAAGCGGGAGTGTGAGTGCGAGGAGGCTTTCGGCGGCGCGGGCGAGCCCCAGCGTTCACTCACGCAGTGGATCAAATCGCCGCATTGCCCCGAAGAAGAGAAAAAGCGCCATGTACTCAAGTGCTCGGACCTAGGCTCTCGACGAGCTCACCCCCCGAAAACCTGATCCGTGGGCAGCTAGCGACGATGGAACAAATGCCCTACGGCGTCCATGGACCACGCGTCGATCCGGCCGCTCCTGGTCGACAAGCCGTTTCAGAAGATGGGGCAAGATAGCGGTTGCGACTACGCTCAGCACCAGGTGATCGGTTTGCCGGCGCTGACGCTCGTCGCCTGTGCGCGAAGCCAGCCAAAGGCCCGCCGCGATCACATAGAGCACATGTTCATCGGCGGCCCAGGTCAGAAGTCGAGCCGGACGCTCGACGGCCGGGCTTGCATTCCGTACAACAGTCTTAGCGACCCGCTGGTCGAACTTCGTCGCGCCGAAATGCCACCGCGCCATCATCAATCCCGCCTTCGCGAGACAAGCTTCAACTGCTCCAGGGGTTCCATTGTCAGCGGGATAAGATATCTGCCGAATCTATCAGGTGCGCGGCTTCGCTGATGATCTCCGCTGGTCCTGGTCACTGTACGGCATCCTTGGCGAGCCGCTCTGCCTGTGCAGTCATGGACGCGCGCCGACGCTTGAGCGAGGATCCAGTTCTAGGCGTGCAAATGTAGACAGATATACGGAATGTACTTCGGCCATGCTTGGACCACGGTCGAAATACCACATCGTGCTCGCCATTCGGAGCGTGCCATCCCTGGATATACCGACAGATCGAGACGCTACTTGCGGCTCGCAGCCGAGCACGAGAAGCGGTCGGCCGATGCCCAGAGTCTCGAGTTGAAAGCAAAGTTTCTCGAAGTCGCAGCCCAATATCGCGAGTTGGCGTTGCAACTAGACGATCCCGAGAAATGGCGCGCCAATCTTATCGAGTCCAGCGAAGCTAAGCAGAAACAGGCGACGTCACTTTGATCAGAGCGACGTCTTTTTTATCGTCTTGATGGCCTTCGCCGGCCCGCGCCATCCCAGAAATTTTAATTTCTTCGATTCGAGCGCATTCGTCGCCTCGAAGAACTTCTCCAGCTCCTCGATAGCCCTCGCTGGCAGCCGCCGTATGTCCTGCAGATCGCCCTCGAAGGGGGAGCGATCGGGCGCGACAAATACACGGTCATTCCGTTCCTCTTTGCCCTTCGATGATTGAACGACTTCGAGGACACCAATCGGCTTGCACTTCATCACCAGGCCCGGATATGTCGCCGCGTCATGAATGACAAGAACGTCAAGTGGATCGCCGTCTTCTGCTTTGGTGGATGGGATGAAGCCCCAGTCGTAGGGGTAGGTCAGCCCGGCAAGCAATGGCTTCGCCAGCGTGAAGACGCCGAGCTTCGGATCGAACTCCAACTTCACCCGGCTGCCCCGCGGCGTCTCGACCACCGCATACACATGGTCGCTGTCGGCCCAGGTCGGCAATTTAAGGTAATTCGTCATGTTTGAATGAACCGTGACGAGGGCGACATAACAACGGTGA
>JAUTWX010000538.1 GCA_030838385.1 Acidobacteriaceae bacterium | reverse complement strand
CAGGTCCTTGTAGTGATTGATGTAGCGATAGGGCGGGATCATGGCGACGATGGCGGCATGGTCCGCCATGGCGAGGAAGGCGTGGGTGAGCTGGCTGCCTTCGACGCCTAGCGCGATGCGCGCCCCGGCGCAGGCCATAGCGATCTCGCGCGCGGTGCATTTGGCTGGATCGACGATCTCGAAGCCGCGTTTGGCCAGCATCGCTTCGAGTTCTTCTTCATTCGCGAGCACGCGGTGAACACCGCTGCGCCCGCGATGCAGCATGACTCTGCGCCCCTCTACGGGTGCGGTCTGCTCCCGTATGCGGCGGCGCAACTCGCGATACTGTTGCGCGCGCCGGCTGTTCTGGGCCACGTTGTCGATCCAGATGAGGCGATCGAAGTGTGCCCGGATGAGTGGCTGCGAATGCAGACCGAGCAGCTCCAGATAGCCGGGCTGGTGCGCATAGGGTGCGCGCGCGGTGGTGATAACAGGGTTGCCGTGGCCTTCTGCTTCGAGCAGCAGCGGCAGATCGTCGGAGAGCCAGTGGCCGAAGTAAAAGGAGCCGACGAAGGTAGAGCCGCAGACGGCGCGGTCTACCTGGGCGGGTGGCCCTCCGGACGATGATTGCGACGGGGGCGACGGATGCAGGGCATTCCAGGAGCGCCAGCCTTTGGAGGAGAACCATCCGTCCCACAGCGCGGCGTCCTCGAGCTCATAGAGGACGGTGGCGCCGTGGTGACGCGTGCCGCCGCGCATGCGGGCACGCTCCTCGTCCATGGTGGTGGCCTTCTCGCATGCGGTGACGCGCTCGAAGTCGCGGGGGTCGCAGATGCCCGGCGGCGTTTCGGCGTCTTCCGCGGGGCAGAGGATTTCGCGGCGAAGGCAGACATCTTCGATCCTCGGGCCGCGGCGTTCGAGCCAGCAGAGCGCCCGGTTGCGGACCTTGGAAAACAGAGTGGTCATGGATTCAGTGAGACTGGCCTTGCGGTTGTCGTAGAGGGTGAGATGCCTTGCATGCCGGTTGCGTCACTGGCCGGCGGAGAGCGTTGCGTCCCCTGCGAGCGCCGCGTCGGCTGCGATCGCCGCGTCTGCGATGAGGGCGGCTTCCACCGCCGGCCGGACCTGATGGACCCGCACGAGCGATGCGCCCATGAGGATGGCGATGGTGCTAGCCGCGAGCGTTGCATGTTCACGCGCGGAGACTGGCGCGTTTGCGACGCCGTAGAGCGGTGCGAGCGTGTGGCCGAGGAAGCTTTTGCGGGAGACGCCGGCGAGCAGCGGCTGGCCGAGCGCGGCGAGCTCAGGCAGGCCGCGCAGCAGCGCGTAATTCGCGTCCTGCATTTTGCCGAAGCCGAAGCCGGGGTCGAGGATGATGCTGTTGGCTGCGATGCCTGCTGCGATGGCCACGCTGAGCCGCTCGGCGAGCTCGCGCTTGACCAGTGGCAGGACTTCATCCGGTGCGAGCCGCGGTAGGGACTTCCAATCCGAAGGCCGACCGCGCGCGTGCATCAGGATGAGGCCGCACGGAAGATCCGCGCAGGTGGCGGCCATGGCGTCGTCCCATAGCAGGCCGCTTACGTCGTTGACGATCTCGGCGCCGGCGGCGATGGCGGCCTGTGCGGTCGCGGCGCGATAGGTATCGATGGAGAGCAGAGCGTCGGGGAGGGCGCGGCGGATGCCCTCGATGACCGGCACGACGCGGTCGATCTCCTGCTGGGTGGAGATTGCGCCGCTCGCGCCGGGACGAGTGGATTCGCCGCCGACATCGACGATGGCGGCGCCGTCCGCGAACATGGCGAGCGCCGTGTCGACGGCATCATCGACAGAGCGCAGGAGGCCGCCGTCGGAGAAGGAATCGGGTGTCACATTCAGGATGCCCATGACACGCGTGGCGGTGTCCAGTGCGAGCGAGCGCGTGCGCAGCTTCCACTCGAAATGGGCGCGGCGATGCATGTTGGCTCAGGGTATCGCAAGGGGATATCACGAGGCGCTTGATACACTCCGCGTGCATGCACTGCCGCGTTTTGCCCGCCATCGCTCTCCTGCTGCTTGCGCCGCTCCCGCTTGTGGCGCAGATAACGCATCATCGTCTGCACACGAGCAAAGGGCCGCCGCTGGCCATCCAGGTGAACCGGCTGCTGGCCGGGCCGGATATCGCCGGTGCGCACTGGGGCGTCTCGGTGACGACGCTGGAGGGGAAGCAGGTTTTCGCGTTGAACGACGGCCAGCTTTTTGAGCCGGCATCGAACGCGAAGATGTTCACCTCCGCGACGGCTACGGCGCTGCTTCCACTGTCGTTGACCTATACGACGAATGTGGTGGCGGAGGGCGCGATCGACAGTACTGGAGCGCTGCACGGGAACATCGCGATCCTGGGCGTGGGCGATCCGAATATCTCCGGACGCGCGCTGCCCTACAACGCAAAGACGGAGCGGCCGAGTCCGCCGCTGGCAGCGCTCGAGGCGATGGCCGACCAGGTGACGGCGAGCGGCGTAAAGCAGATCGATGGCGACGTGATCGGCGACGATACGTGGTTTCCCGCAGAGCGCTACGGCACGGGATGGAGCTGGGACGATCTGGTGTGGCTGTATGGCGCGCCCATCTCGGCGCTGACGGTGAATGACAACGCGGTGTTTCTGAACGCGGACCCGGGTGTGCAGCCGGGCGATAAGGTGACTCCGCAATGGGATCCGGCCCTTCCGTTCTCCGTTGCCCCCTATTACACGCTGGAGAATTCGCTGACCACGGCGGCACGCGGCACGGAAGCGGAGTATGGGATCGATCGTGCGCCGGGATCGCTGGATGTGCGGCTCTACGGTGCGATCGCGATCGGCGGAGCTGGACTGCACGAGGGACTGGCGCTGGAAGATCCAGCAGACTTTGCGGCGCGTGCCTTTCTCGGCATGCTGCGCCAGCGCGGTATTGCAGTGACCGGATCGGCGAAGGCGCGTCATCGCAACAGCGTGGATGCGGAGAGCCTGCGCAAGGAGCAGGAGGAGCCACTGGCGCTGACTGCGTCGACGCTGCAGACGGTGACCACGGCACCGGCAGGAAAGCGCGTGCTGGCTTCGCACGTCTCCCCGCCGCTGATCGAAGACATAACCGTGACCAACAAGGTGAGCCAGAATCTGCACGCGGAGATCACGCTGCGGACGCTGGGCAAGCTGCTGGCGCGGGACGGCTCGCTGGGGCAGGGCACGCGGGTGGTGCGGCAGTTTCTGATCTCCATCGGGATTCGGCCGCAGGATTTCTTTTTTTTCGATGGCTCCGGGCTGTCGAATCAGGATCTGATTACGCCGCGCGCCGCGACGGCGCTGCTGGCGTACGCCGCGCGGCAGCCGTGGGGCGAGAACTGGCGCTCGTCTCTGCCGGTTGCCGGTGTGGATGGCACGCTGTCGAATCGATTCACGAATTCGCCGGTACAGGGCAAGCTCGATGCGAAGACAGGCTCGCTCGGCGAGGTCCGGGCGCTTTCCGGGTATCTGACGACCGCTTCGGGGCGCACGCTTGCGGTGTCGATTCTAGTCAACGATCATCAGCCGGATTCGAAGGCGGAGGGCAAGGCGATGGATCAACTGGTGGAGATGATCTGGAAGGCGGAGTAGCGGGCGCGGGCAGATAGAATCGCCGAGTATCGTCGAAACTGCAGGTCGTTCGCTGCGCTCAGAATGACACTCCAAAAAATTCGTTTCGGAATGCTGGCGCTGCTCGGCCTTTTGCCTTTTCTCGCTGGCTGTAAGTCGTTGCCGCCGGGGAAGCCACTCTCATCGCTGACGGCCGAGGAGGCGCGCGGACGGGGGGTCTTCGTTTCCGCATGCGCGCGCTGTCACAATGCTTATGAGACGCAGGCGCTGCACGGGCCGAGTCTCTACGGGGTCTTTCGCAAGCCGTATCTGCCGAGCGGCGCACCGGCGCGCGACGATCGCGTGACAGAGGTGATTCTGCACGGACGCAACCTGATGCCACCTGCGGGAGGCGATCTTACCCAGCAGCAACTGCAGGACCTGCTGCGCTATCTGCATACGCTGTGAGCTATTCATGACGAACTTATCGAACTCACCCAATTCGCCTGACGCGAAATCGCCTGCACCGCAGGCGGAGTACCGCGGGCTGCTGCCGGCGATGGCCGGCATTGCGCTCTATATGTTCGTGCTCGCCGGCGTGGTTGGCTTTGGTGCAGCGACCGGACGATTTCCGCGGCTCTTTCTCGTCCTGTGCGTGCTCTTCCTGGCGGCGGC